>NZ_JBKHHI010000131.1:0-15469 GCF_046539235.1 Coleofasciculus sp. | reverse complement strand
CCGATCGCGCTTTTGAAGTTGGCGTCGCTGAGGTTCGCTCCCTGGAAGCTTGCATCGATCAACGCAGCTTGGGCAAAATCGGCTTGCGTCAGGTTGGCGTAACTCAAATCAGCCCCAGTTAAGTTAGCCCCGCGTACATCACATCGGGTTAAATTCGTATAGGTTAAATTAGCTTCAGTTAACGTGGAACGAATCAGATTGGCATCTTCTAACGTTGCACCAACCAATGTAACATTACTTAAATTCGCCTCTCGCAATTGCGCCCCCTGTAAATCCACACCACTTAAATTAGCATTTGTCAACGTGGCGCTGTGCAGGTAAGCTGAGTGAAGAATCGCCCCCGTCAGTTTAGCATTGGTTAGGTCTGCGATCGCGAGTTTAGCATTGCTCAAGTTTGCCCCCTCCAAATTCACCCCGGTCAAATTAGCCCGATTAAGCCCCGTCCCTTTTAACTGCGCCCCTTGCAAGTTCGCCCCACTTAAATCCGCGATCTGAAAATTGCTCCCATTCAGAACCGCCCCTTGCAGTGTTGTTCTCACTAAAATCGCACCATTGAAGTCCGCGTTACTGATATAGGCTTGACTTAAATTAGCACCACTTAAGTTAGCACTATCCGCATTCACGGTATCCAAATTGGCATAATTCAGTTTAGCGCCCCTCAAATCCGCTGAGCGAATATCAGCTACTTCCAATTGGGCGTCGGTTAAATTAGCATTGCGTAGATCTGCACTGACTAAGTTGGCGTTGGTGAGTGTGGCTTCTCTTAAGTAAGTGCGGACTAAGCTGGCGTAGTCAAGTTGAGCATCTTGGAGATTAGCACGACTCAGTAGCGCCCCATCCAAGTTAGCCCGATACAAGTCAGCCCCCTGGAGGTTAGCATCGCGCAAATCGGTGACGACGGCTGCATACCAATTGGCAATAAAGGCGGGAAAATAGCCCAGCCAGGATAGGGTATTGTAGAGGTTATCGGGTTCGACCTGAGAAGGTAAGGGGTTATCAGCATCCGGTTCTCTTAACCCCAGTTTCGCCTCCCTCAAATTCGCCCTCGCCAAAGTTGCCCCAGCCAGTTTAGCACCGTTCAATTCGGCATTGCTGAGATTGGCTTGATTTAAGTTAGCCCCCGTTAGGATTGCTCCTTTTAAGTTAGCACCACTCAAATCTGCCTGCTGAAGATTGGCATTGGTTAAATCCGCATCGGTTAAGTCACATTGAGGACAAGTATTGGTTGTTTTGAGTTGTTCTAAGTGTTGAGGATTAGCCGCATGGGTGGTGTTGGTGAACCCTGGAGTCATGACCAGGGAAATTGCCAGGACAAGTGTTTTCAGGAATGTAAGGGCGGGTTTGACTCGTATTGTGTTTTTTCTTACGCCAATGTAGCTAAACCCTTCCCCAGCAAAGGTTTCAGGTGTGAGTAGAAGAAGGAGAGGGTGCATGTCAACTTTGTCGGTTGGGTTGAGGAACAGATACTTTTGGTCAAGCGGACTACCCTTCGGGAAGGCTTCGCATACATTTGTGTAGCAGTGATTTTAATCGCCTCCGTCAAAAGGGGGCATTAATTGGCTTTTCATGCGGGAAATCGGTTTCAATGAGATAAGATAGCCCATGTTCTCCTAACAATCCTCGCCCATAAGCTGTATTCTCGACTAAAATGGTAAGCTGACAGGCGTTTTTTTGAATCTGCATAGGTTATTCTATAAATTAGGATTTTTTCTGCGATCGCGGAAGTTTCACCACAAATTCAGTGCCTTTACCTAGTTGGGAACAATAGTTGATAGTGCCGCCATGTTTCTCGACAATTTTATAACTAATTGATAATCCCAATCCCGTTCCCTTACCAACAGGTTTTGTGGTAAAGAACGGTTCAAACACTCGCGATTTTAGTTTTGCTGGTATTCCTATACCATTATCCTGAACGTGAATCGCCACAGTTTCATCGTCTACTCTTTGAGTCAAAATATAGATCCTAGGCGGCTTCAATAAATCAACGTCTAAAGCATCAATTGCATTAATTAGCAGATTCATAAACACTTGGTTAATTTCTCCAGCATAGCACTCGACTAAGGGCAAGTCACCATAGTCTTTAACTACCTGAATAGCGGGACGGTTGGGATTAGCTTGCCAGCGATTTTCGAGAATTAATAGAGTATTGTCAATTCCTTCATGCAAATCAACCGCTTTCATCTCGGCTTCGTCGAGTCGCGAAAAATTCCGCAACGACTGCACAATTTTACGAATCCGATCAGCTCCGATTTTGATCGAGTCCAGTAATTTAGGAAAGTCTCGCTGAATAAACTCCCAATCCAGTTGCTGCAATTTGGCTTGAATCATGGGAGTGGAATTGGGATAGGATTGCTGATAAAGCTGTACCAGTTCCAAAACATCGTCGATATAATCTTTAGCCGGATTAATATTGCCATAAATAAAGCTAACTGGGTTATTAATTTCATGAGCCACTCCCGCCACCAGTTGTCCCAAACTGGACATTTTTTCTTGTTGGATGAGTTGAGCTTGCGTCTGTTGCAATTGTTGCAAAGCTGCTGTCAGTTCTATGGCTTTCTGGGCTTCCGATTCAGCAATTGAGCGGGTTTGGGCGTAGAGTTCAGCTTGCGTGAGTGCGATCGCCAGTTTATCGGCTACCCGTTCTAACAAGTCTACTTCGCTATCACTCCAATGTCGCGTTTTCCGACTATGACTGCAACAGATAGCGCCAATTTTTCCCGATTGAGTATGAACGGGGACAAAAACCACAGCACGATAGTTTAATGTCTCCAGAAAAAATTGGCGTTCGACTGGATTTTGTAACGTCAGAGTATCTTCAATGCGAGTCACTTCCTTGCGGGTAATTTTGGCAATTAAGGGAGTAATTTCGGCTACGGGAACTTGACTTCCGTTTAAGGAAGGTAACTCAGGGTGTTTGGCTTCAGCGATAACTTCTGCTACTGGAGGAATGGCTTCTGGTACATATAGTCGGAAGACGCATCGTTCCAATTCTAACAATTGATAAAGTTTATCGACGGCTGTTTCCACCACCATATTAAAATCAAGAGAAGCACGAATTTGACTAGCAATACAATTAAGCAGTGATTCTCGTTTTGCCAGTTGTCGATATCGAGTTTCCGACTCTTGCAACGCTTGTTCAAATTGCTTACGTTGTGTAATATTGGTACAGGTTCCCACGAGTCGATAAATGTGCCCATTATCATCTTTGAGAGGGGTGAGTCCTGTCAGCCACCAAATTTTTTGTCCGTCTAGAGTAACGAGTTTTTCATATTGAATCGTTTTTCCAGCCTTAACGCATTCATCATAAAGTTCTATACAGGGTTCGGCGAATTCAGGTGGCAATATTTCCCGCAGTAAACATCCACGTAGGTTATCGGAGGTGATCCCCAAAATTTTTTTAGCTACGGGATTAAAATCGGTGTAACGGTAATTTCCTTGTTCATCGATATCGATCACAAAAATGGGATGATCGACTTTTTCATAGATACTGCGTAAAATCTGGCAATTCTGTTGAGTGGAGAGAATAGACATGGCTGCAATCTCAAAAACGATTTCAGAATTTTATTATGACTACTGTAATACACCCCGTTAAAAAATACTGTACAGAGCAGAAACTGAGTCGGGGCGGGTTTAGTCACATCTGGGTGCAACCGACAAGATAGTTGTGAAACCCGCCCCTACACACTCAACACTCACATTGCGCTACATACCGTGAAAAGTCAGATCAGTCCATGGGCATTGATCAGCTTTCTAGGCAAATACTCGGCAGTTTTTTCGTTAACTCCAGCCGCTGGTTCTTGCCATAACGGCGGCTAGGAGGGGCAATAGAGTAAACCCAATTAATTCACCTTTGATTAGCCAGGATAATCGATTGAATTGACCAATATCTAAACTAGGCAGTTTATCCTTCTGCAATGCTTTAATCCATGACAAAAATGTAAACGTTGGATAAAGCGAAAATAGACTGACGATGAGAAAAATCCCCATTTTGGCATAAAAAAATGGATTATTCAGATAGTAATCCGTTCCTTTGCCAAAGTAGAGGACTCTCAACAGTCCGGTGATCAGGATCATCGTTGCGGCTAAACCATAAGCCGCATCAGCAAAGGCAACTTTTTTGGCTTCAGCCAGCGTCATGTCGGATTTTAAATTAAAACTTTCAACCGTGAGTGCGGCAAAAGCGAGCATGAAACCTAAGTAATGGAGATAAGCTGTAATCGAACTTGCCCACATTGTTATCTGTCTTGATTTTTGCTTACTTAATGTGGAGTAGGCAAGAAACCTAAGCTTGAAAAGAATCTGTTCAAGTTAATTGTTCTTGCCAACTCTACGGTTAGTTCTGTTTTTTTAGTCTAAAATCCAGGTTTTAATGTTTACCTCCAGTCTCACCCCCGTGACGGTGTTGATGGCGGTGTTGATGCTCATGTTCATGATCATGACATTCGCTATCTTCTCTGACCAAAGACCCATTAAGATAGCCATTTACCGCCTTATCTAGATCCGTTTCTTTAGTCATCACGGGTTCAATTCCCTTCTGTTCCAGACGGCTCACCAATTTCTTTCCCATTCCCCCAGCAATCAAAACCTGCACATCATCTAACGGATGGGAATCATTGGGTTTGCTATTGTGAAACGACTGTTCAGGTGGCAATTCCAAAAGCGTTTTAGCGATCATTTCATTGTCTTTGATGTCGTAAATCCAAAACCTCTGGCAATGTCCAGCGTGTTCGGTTATGCTGGTTTTATTTTGACTAGCGACAGCAATTTTCATGGTTTCTCCTACTTTTAATGAATGGTTGCTAGAACGGGCGTAAAGATTAGGCAGGTGGATGATCGTGAGGTGGGCGAGTGTTGATACCGAGTATGCGATAAATGCCGCAAAAGCCAATCGCCGCACTGAAAGCAAGCAAAGCGGCGGCAATATCCAATCCAACCACTAAGCCAGTATCTTGATAAACACTCAACCCTGCATACAGCAAAACTTGTGCTAAAAGTAAGCGAACAATTTGATCGAAGCGTCCGACATTGTTGAACATGATATCTAATCTAAACTAACAGTGGATTTTCTGGCGTTCTGACACTCTGAACCGATTGCCCTATGGTTACAGCAATTCTTGGTTATTGGCTGAGAGTGTTTGCCGCCTTGCCTGGGAAACTTTAATCTATTTTTGAATATATCACTAGATAGTTGATTAAGCAAGCGCCAAGATACCAGTTGGTAGAGACGTTGGCGACAATACCTCTACATTAGCGCCAGGGAAGCCTTTCCACGCCTAGGGATGGGGGTAGCTATGTGAGGTAGGAGAGGTGAGAGCGATCGCTTGATACAGTAAGTTTATGATGTAAATGATCAGAATAAGAGATAAAGAATACTCAGTCTATTTAGACATTCAGGTTGCTCCGTTTAACGCGGGATTGTTCTATAATAATTACAATGAATCTATATTCAGTTATTATGACTCCCCATCCCCCCAACCGTAGGGGCGCAAAAATGTGCGCCCCATTTAATAGTTATCCGGTCAGAATCCCAATTTAGCCAAAACAGGTTTAGGTGAAACAACGTGCTTGTTAATCCCCAGTTTTCCCGGCTTAATCCCTAACGCCAAGCCAATAATTTCTGTGATATAAAGAATGGGCAGCTTATAGGAAACATTGTATGCCTTCTCGATATCCGGCTGTCTCAGTTCTAAATTATTAGCACACAACGGACAAGCCAAAACCATACAATCTGCCCCCAAAGATTTTGCCTCATCTAACAGGCGCTTCGTCAGTTCAAACGCCACCTTTTCCTGGGGGACAAGAATCGGTCCACCACAACATTTGGTCTTTGACCGAAAATCAACCACTTCCGCCCCACAAATCTGAGATAATTTATCCATCGACATGGGGAAAACTGGAGAATCCCATCCCGTTAATTCCTGAGGTCGAGTCAAGAGACACCCATAATAACAGGCAACTTTTAAACCCCGCAACGGCTTTTTGATCCGGCTGGAGATATCCACATCATTGACCAAGACATCCACCACATTCCTGACTTTTATATTAGAGTCAGAAACCGACATCCCCATCTGGGACAAAATCGGCGTAATCTTATTCCTTTCCGTCTCGTTCTCTAATGCCTTAGCTGCCTTGGCTGACTTGTTATAACACCCCGAACAGGATGCCAAAAGATCGCGATTTTTCTGCTGCGCCAGCACCACATTTCTCGCCGCTAACGCCATACCAACCTCATGAGAAACTCCAGCGGCGATGGAACCGCCACAACAAGACCAATCTTCAAGTTCCTCCAACTCAATTCCCAGTTCTTGCATCACCACCCGGGTCGAAATATCAAACTCCTTGGCTGAGGAATGGAGGCTGCATCCTGGATAGTAAGAATATGTCATTTTTTACTCGCTTTTTCTAATGCTTGATTAAATGTTTTCGGGTCTTTCACTTTAGCCGGAAGGGGCGACAACTTACCCCGAAGCGCTAATTTGATGCCCAACTCGGCTTGTTCTAACATGGCTTCAATCCCGCCATATTGATGCATGAGTTCTGGTTCAAAGACAATCCCGCGTTTCTTGACTAACTCCACAAAGATCTGATTAAATCGGGTCGAGTCGTTCTGAATTCCTTCGCGGATGGCAAGGGCTTTAACCGCCTCAATCACATCAGCTGGTCGTACTCCACGGGGACATCGGGATGTACAGGTGTAACAGGAGGTACATAACCAGAGGGTGTTACTTTTGAGAATCGTCTCCCATTCACCCCGTTGCAGCAACAGAATCAGCTTCCGAGGGGAAATATCCATGCGATCAATGTTGGTACATCCTCCACTACAAGTACCACACTGCATACAACTCGCGATCGCGGCATTCTCACCCCCCTCAGCGATCACTTTATCCATCACTTTCTGACTGATTTTATCACCATCAACCTGGCGATCTTTTTTAATACCAAAGAAGCATTTGTTTTTGGCGACCATTGATTTAATCCTCACTGATGTACAACTTGTTTTTCATTGGCAAAATACCCATTGGTCGCTGATTCTAATTGGCAGATAGAACCAACCTTAGTGGCGAGAAAACCAGCAATTTCCGCCGCCGCAGATCGCCCATCTGTAATTGATTCAGCAATCGCTTTCGGACCCGTTGCTGTCCCCGCCAGAAAAACGCCTGTTCGCGCCGAATAATTGTTCGAGTATTGAGTATGGGCGGTTTCATAGAAACGATCACAACCGACTTTTAGATCAGCAATTTCTGACAGTTCCGTATTGCCACACATCCCCACCATTAATACCAACAAGTCCACGGTTAACCGCATCGGTCTTGCTGTTAATGTATCTTCTACCCTCAACAATAAACTGCCATCATTTTTCTCATTTGCCTCAGACAGCCGACCTCGGATGAACTGAACCCCATATTTTTCCTGAGATGTTCTGTACAGTTCCTCATAACCGCGACCAAATACCCGAATGTCCATATACAGACTGTAAATTTCACAATCAGGTATCTGTTCTTTAATTTCAATTGCCACCTTCACCGCATTAGTACAGCAAACTCGCGAACAGTAATTATTATTCACTTTCTCATCGCGAGAACCGACACAATGAACCATGGCTATTTTCCGTGGCGTTTTACCCGATGCCGTTTTTACCTTTTGCTGTTTTAGCATGGCATCCAGTTCAACCGAGGTGATGGAATTATCGTAGATATCGTATCCATACTCCTCTTTAAACGACGCATTAAAATGGTTGAATCCCGTCGAAACCAGAATCGAAGCCGCCTCAATTTTTTCCCCGGTTGAAGTGGTTACGGTAAAGTTTGGGGCTGAACCCTCAATCTGATTCACCGTACAATTGTTTAACACCCGGGTTCCATGCAGTCCGGCTTTAAGTTCAGCGATAATTTCTGAAGCATCAGTAAAATCAGGAAACACTTTATACCATTTCTTTAAATGTCCTCCCAATTCAGCTTCTTTCTCAATTAACGTGACCTCTTGTCCTAACTCGCTGAGTTTTCCCGCCGCTGCCATTCCGGCTGGACCACCACCAATTACGACTACGTTTTTACTCATTGTTTTAATCCTTGCGATATTTACCAGTTTTGCCGTTTGTCAAGTCAAACCCTTACAAATGACAAGTGATAATCTTTAATATCCCGACCAACTTAAAACGAATGTCACTAATTTAAGCTGGGTTCGTAGTAGGCACTTTAGTACCAGAAGCGCTAAAGCGCTTACTACAAACTAAAACGGTCGTCTGCGTTGTTCAGCCGTCTTAGATTTGTCATAGGGAATACCGATTTTATCCAGCAACGGTTCGACCGGAACGGCTTTGGCATTCAGTCCACAATCTTTAAAGGGGTCATAGCCTAACAACAACCCAGTAAGTTGGGCGTAGTCAAGAATAGACACGTTAAATTCTTCTTCCAAAACTTCCTTAATTGTGCCTTGTTCGGCATCCAGGAATACGGTACAACCCGGACAGTTGGTTAAGATTAAATTACAATCTGGGTGTGCCTCTTTCAAACTGGCTAATTTCTTATAAACACTCCCCGCGGTGTAATCCCGGTTTTCAGGAAACGCACATTGGCGGAAGCCCATCCCACAACAATGTCGGCGTTCGGGATAATCAACAATTTCCGCACCAAAGGCTTCTAAAAGTCCAACTAAGACTTGGGGAAATTCCGCCCCACCCATGGCTTCACCGGGAAAAATTTTCCCATAATGACAACCGACGTGATCCGTGGCTTTGACTCCTTTGAGGCTATATTTGGCTTTTTCAGCCAGTTTATGACGATTGGCAAAAAAGACATCTGAAGCATGAACAACTGAAGGTCTACCACCGGATACATGAGGAATCCAAAATTCCCGACCCGTGGTTTCTTTTAATGTCTTTTCGGTGTATTCCAGCAACTCTGGTTCTTCTTCCCAGAGTTTAATCACTTCCGTATAGTTAGCAAAGGAGGTGACACAGAATGAGAAAAGATTATCGACACCCTGTTCATAATGGGCGATGGAAAAGTTTCTCGCTGCAATCACCATCTGGGTTTCTAGGTTGGTGACATCGCCGTGATATCCAATCGCCCCACAGGAGGTATGACCAGGGGCTTCCCGCAGTTCGATGCCCAGATCATTTTTTAAGATTTTATAGGCGATACCTTCGGTGTAGGGGGCAGCACTTTGGAGGAAACAACTGCGGAAGCATCCCCACAATTTCCCGCCTTGGTCATCGACGCTGGGGACTTGTTTTTGGTGTCTTTCCCAGGCTTGGTTTTTTCCGGCTAATTTCATGGTTGATTCTCCTGATTTATTTGATTTCGTAGTTGCGGCTATCCCCAGTTTCTAACCAGGTTTGCCAGTATTTTTCTACTTCCGCTTTGCTGCCGAGTTTCTTTTCCATGCCTTTTTCCACGGCATCCATTAAGGAGACAGCACCGGTTTTTTGGTAAATTGTCCGCACTTCTTCCATGTCTTTTTCCGGAATCATCCGGTGGGAACCGGGGCTATTTTCCAAGTCCATTGGCACACCCCACCATTCCCGCATCTCTTTCATATGGTCGTAATAGTATTCCCAATTCTCACCCAGTTCAGGGAAATGAGACGGGGAGATGTTTTTTGCGAGTAAGGTATAGCCACGTTTGAGCATATTTTCCCCAAACACCCGCTTGGCAATTAATTGCTGTCGTCCTTTTTCCGACTCAGCAAAGTAACCGTAACGAATAGCGAGTCGGCGTAAGGCAAGAATGACTGAGGCAGGGCTGTTGCCTCGAGGACACCGGGTTTTGCAGGAGAAACACTGTCCGCAATACCAAATTTTGTCGGATTTGAGCAAGTCTTCAATCAGTTCGTCATCTTCAGATTGAACGATGTTCATCACCTCTCTGGGAGAGTAATCGTTAAATTCGGCTGCCGGACAAACGGCAGTACATACACCGCAATTCAGGCAGGCATTCATGCCATGTTGATACAAAATGTCTTGTTTTAGCTGATTAAATAGTTTGCCCATTGGTAAACCCCTTTGACTGGCGCGACTGAGTGACGCCTCTCGTCGATGTATGTATTATATGACTAAGTGGTTATATAAAGTCAAGGGGGGTAGCCAAAAAAATTTTCGGGTGACAAAATTTTCCCTGGCTCTTCACGACATCCCCTATCTCCCCTATCTCGCCTATCTCCCTCACCTCGCTGATTTCCCCTTGCTCCCCCATCTCCCCTGCTCTCTCACCCTAATGGCGAAGACAATGTGTGTTATGTAATAATATGACTAATCAGTAAACAACACCGAACCGCACAGCATTAACCCTTATGCCGAATCGCACAGCGACAAAACCCAAGAGCAAGAAAGCCACTTCAGCAACAGATTGCGGAATCTCCAAACTCTCTCCTGTGGCGTTGAGCTTGATGGCAGATTTTTTCAAGGTACTCTCGGAAGTCAGTCGGCTACAGATTGTCTGCTGCTTGAAAGCAGGTGCAATGAACGTCACAGAGATTATTGAAGAAACCGGACTGGGACAAGCTAATGTATCGAAGCACCTAAAAATACTCAACCAAGCGGGAATCGTCTCCCGTGAACAGCAAGGAGTTTGTGTCTACTATAAGATCGCGAACCCGTTTTTGTTTGAATTGTGCGATTTAGTCTGTGATACTCTCTCGATGCAAGTGCAGCAGCAAAGCCATCAAATACAGCAGCTAGCCGCGCTACGCCAAAGTCGCTGATGAACCAACGCCCGCGAGTAGGGATTTGGTTAGCAAACCCCTACGGCATTGTTGGATTCTACCATCTTCCCCAAGAAAGATGCTATTGTAGCCAAATAAAGCGATAACTTGTTTGGTGTTACTTGAGGCGTAATGGTGCGGTGGCACGAAACCAACATCAGAAAAGCCGCGATCGCATGAGCGTCCCGCGAATGGCATTGACCGCAACAAGTCTGTGGGGATGCTGGATTGGCGTTCTATTAAATCAGCATGCGATCGCGCAAATTACTCCTGATGCTACTTTGGGTGATGAAACTTCGGTATTGACACCGGGCGATAACCCAATAGACATTCTGATTCAAGGCGGCGCTCAACGGAATTCCCACCTCTTCCACAGCTTTGAACAATTCAATGTGGAAAATGGACAACGAGTTGATTTCGCTAATCCTGGCGGGATTGAAACCATTTTCACTCGCGTCACGGGTGAAAACCTGACAACTATTCTGGGAACCTTAGGCGTCGATGGATCTGCGAACCTGATTCTGCTGAATCCCAATGGTATCCTTTTTGGCGAAAATGCTCAATTAAACGTGTCCGGTGCATTTCGCGCCACGACAGCAGATAGCGTTATTTTTGAGAATGGATTGGAGTTCAGCGCCACAAATCCTCAATCCCCGTCTCCTTTACTCACCATTAACGTTCCCATTGGCTTGCAAATTGGAGCCAATCCTGGCACGATTGTCAATCAATCTGTCGCCATGATTGGGGATGAAGTCGTGGGACTAGCGGTGCAACCCGGTCAAACCTTATCCTTAATTGGTGGAGATGTCCGGTTAGAAGGGGGTCATCTTACCGCACCCGCCGGAAAAATTGAACTGGGTTCTGTTTTTAACGGGGAGTGGAACCTCAATTCTCCCCAATTCTCATTCCCCAATGCTACAAGTTCAACATTAGGAACGATTCAACTGATAGAACAAGCAACTGTGGATGCGAGTGGTGCAGGCGGGGGCGAGATTCTGGTGCAAGGACGACAGGTTTCTGTCCAGGATGGGTCACAAATTCAGTCAATTACTCTCGGATCTCAACCTGGAGCTAATTTAACCATAAACGCTTCGGAGTTCGTCGAAGTCGTTGGCGCTTCCCCCACAGGTTTTCCCATCAGTAGCATCAAGACCAATACAATTGGTACTGGATCAGGAGGAGATTTAACCATAAACACTGCCCAATTACGGGTGCAGGGTCAAGGATTAGTTTCTGCATCAACCTTTGGAGGGGGGACAGGGGGAGATCTAACAATTCGGGCGTCAGATGCTGTAGAACTGAGTGGTTCTGGATTTGAGAATTTGCAGCAAAATATTATCCTCAGGGCGTTAGCCACACCCGAACAATTAGCCGCCTTAGGTGTACCTCCCTTCCAAGTATCTGATATCGAATTTTTTGGCGGTGGACTTTTAGCAGGTACTCAAGACAGCAGTTCCGCAGCCGGTCGTTTAACCATTGAAACCAGTCGGTTAGTGATGGGGAATGGCGCGATCGCATCTACACCAACAGGGGGTGCAGGGAGAGGGGGAGATGTCTTGGTTAACGCTTCTGAATCCGTGGAAATATCTGGTTCAGCATTTGTCACCGGGGCGTTTCAAGGAACCACAGGCGATGCGGGAAATATCAGGTTGAATACGCAACACCTAACCCTACAAAATGGGGGACTCCTGCAAACGATTACCTTTGGTCAAGGCGATGGTGGAAGTTTGCAGGTAAACGCCTCTGAGTCTGTGCAAATGGATAGTACACCCATTGGCGCACTCGCTCCCACAGGAATTTTTGCTAACAGTGTCTTTGGCACAGGGACAGGCGGCGATATCACCGTAAATACACGCCGGATAACTATGCGCGAAGGGGCGCAAGTGGGAAACCAGACAGGTGCATCAACGGGATTAGGGTTAATTCCGGTCGGGGGTCCAGCCGGAGATGTTGTCATAAATGCAACTGATTTTATTGAAGTTGATGGTGTATCCCCAGATACTCAATTTATTAGTGGTCCGGGAACTACCAGTTTTAGTGGGGCGCCCGCAGGAGACACAACCGTTTCCACCCGAAATATGATCATTCGCAATGGGGGTAATATCTCAACCACCACTCTGAGTGCAGGAGATGGAGGCAGATTAACGGTTAATGTCTCCGATACCTTGGAACTCGTCGGTACGGGAAACTTTACGGGTGGAGGAGTCCCCGTCGAAATTCCCAGTAGTTTAGTTTCTTCCTCAGGACGGGCTGACTTTCCCGCATTGCCAGCCACTGGGGATGCAGGTGTTTTAGAGGTAAATGCAGGTCAACTTATTATCCGAGATGGGGCAGAAGTTGCCGTGAATAGTCTCGGTTCTGGGGATGCGGGGACGTTAGAAATTGTCGCCGATTTGATTGAGTTGGACAATCAGGGAACGATTAATGCAGCGACAGATTCGGGTCAAGGCGGTAACTTATCGATAAAAGCCCAAAACTTACTCATGAACCGAGAGAGCCAGATTACTACAGATGCAGGAAATACAGATGGGGGTAATATTATTATCATGACGGATACCCTAGTCGCTCTGGACAATAGCGATATCACAGCGAATGCTCAACAAGGTCGAGGTGGGCGAGTTAGCGTTACGGCTCAAGGTATTTTTGGCACCGAGTTTCGGGAACAACTAACGCCCGAAAGCGATATTACCGCCACCTCTGAATTGGGACCTGAGTTCAGTGGTACTGTGAATATTGTCATCCAAGGGATTGACCCCTCTCAAGGATTAGTTGAGTTTTCCGAAAATTTCACAGATACCAGTACCCTCATTGCCATTGGTTGTGCTGCTGATGAAGGGAATTACTTTGCCCTAACGGGGCGCGGTGGCTTACCCGCTAACCCGACTCAACCCCTTGCCAGTGAGACGGTATGGTCAGATGTACGCAATTTATCGGTGGCGTCTTCTCCAGCGTCTACGGCTAAGACGGAAAACAATTTTCAATTTTACCGACCGAATCCTCAACCTCAAATTATTGAAGCGCAAGGCTGGATTGTCAATGAAAAAGGTCAAGTTGAATTGGTAGCTAATTTACCAGAAAGTTTCCCTCAAAGTCCTCGCTATACACCACAAACTTGTTCACCTTAATTCTTGGAATGATCTCAGATCAAGCAAAAAACCTCTGCGCCCCTCTGCGTCAACCTCTGCGTCCCTCTGCGTTAAAAAAACATAATTTCGATGCGAACTTATATGATTATGAACTCAAAATCATACCCGTGAGCGAAGTGTCAATACTGCCAATTAAGTCAGGGCGGGTTTGGGACAAAGGTTATGATCAATAGCGAAACATAATTTCCTAACTGCCAATTAAGTCAGGGCGGGTTTGGGACAAAGGTTATGATCAATAGCGAAACATAATTTCCTAAACCCGCCCCTACTCAAAACCAGGTTCCTCTGAGCAAAGGGTCAACACTCAACACTACCTCTGGATACCGTTAACTATCAAAATTAGGTCAAACTATGAAGTGGGCTAGTCAAATTTTTCGGCTAAAGATTCGGTCTAGTTTGAGACGGTATGCTTCCTCTGTGATACTGTTTGGGCTAACCATGTTTCTCGTCACCACGGTATGGTCCCCCATCTCATATCCGGTTGAACCCTTACACACGTCCCTCAACCCAACCGACAACGTTGACCGCTTAAAACGCCAACCCGCAAACGCCAAAACTGCAAATTCTCCAACCCCTCTAGAACAAGGAATTGCCGCCTTTGAAGCGGGGCGTTTTGCTGAGGCGGGACAACTCTGGCGACAAGCCGCCCAAGATTATGAACAAAAGCGCGATCGCTTAAACCTTGCCCTAAGTTTAAGTTATCTCTCGCTAGCCGATCAAAATTTGGGACAAGTCCAGGATGCAGAACGGGCGATTAACCAAAGTCTGGATCTGTTGCAACACCAAGACAATTGGGAATCAGGGGGTTTGGCGATTCTGGGTCAAGCCCTTAATACTCAGGGACGCCTGCAACTCACCAAAGGACAAGCTGAAGCCGCCTTGGAAACCTGGAAACAAGCCACCGACGCTTATAGCCGTGCGGGTGATGAAACGGGAAAACTGGGAAGCCAAATAAACCAAGCCCAAGCCCTACAAACCTTGGGACTCTATCGACGGGCGCAAACACTTTTAGAACAGGTAAATCAACAACTCCAAGCCCAACCTGACTCCCTGCTAAAAGTTCAAGGATTGCAGAGTTTAGGAATAGCCCTGCAAGAGTTGGGCGATCCGAAAACGTCCCAAACCCTTTTAACCCAAAGTTTAGCGATCGCCCAAGAACTTAACCAGACTCCCGATACGAGTGCGATTCTGTTGAGTTTAGGGAATGTGGCGAGAGACTTGCAAGAGGATGATAAGGCTTTAGATTATTACCATAAAGCTGCTGAAAATGCCACTAATCCGCTGATCCAAATTAAGGCTCAATTGAACCAACTGAGTCTGTTGATTAATACGGAACAAGAGGACGCCGCGATCGCACTATTACCGCAAATCCAAGTTAGTCTCGCCACCCTATCCCCCAGTCGGGCGGCGGTTTATGCTCGGGTGAATTTGGCAGATAGCCTGATGCGGATGAGAGGCGATGTAGAGACGTGCCATGGCACGTCTGGATGTCAATTGATGGGTTTAACCGATGACGTTACCCCAGAAACCGGAAGCGCTGAAGCGCTGACTACGAACGGAAGCGCTAAAGCGCTGACTACGAACGGAAGCGCTAAAGCGCTGACTACGAACGGAAGCGCTAA
>NZ_JBKHHI010000130.1:0-15509 GCF_046539235.1 Coleofasciculus sp. | reverse complement strand
ACAATGGAGAGCTGCTATGGGATTGATTGAGCGCATCGGGCGAGTGATTCGCGCCAACCTGAATAGCCTGATTGGACAAGCCGAAGATCCAGAAAGAATTCTGGAACAAGCTGTGGAGGATATGCAGCACGATTTAATCCAAATGCGGCAGGCTGTCGCCCAAGCGATCGCGTCCCAAAAACGTACAGAACGCCAAGCCTGCCAAGCTGAATCAACGGCACAAGAATGGTACAATCGCGCTCAACTGGCACTGTCGAAAGGGGACGATAATTTGGCACGAGAAGCCCTAACTCGACGACAAACTCATCAGCAAACAGCTCAAGCTCTCCAGGGGCAACTGGGGCAGCAACGTGAGATTGTTACTAAACTTAAAAAAGATATGCGGACTCTAGAGAGTAAAATCTCGGAGGCAAAAACGAAAAAAGACCTTTTCATTGCCAGAGCGCGTTCGGCTCAAGCCTCAGAGAAGATTAACGAGATGCTGGGAAATCTCAATACAAGCGGTACCCTGAGTGCCTTTGAGCGCATGGAAGATAGAGTACATGAACTCGAAGCCCGATCCGAGGCGATCGCCGAACTCTCTAGTGGCGATGAACTGGAAAAGCAATTTAATGCCATAGAAAGTGGCAATGACGTTGATACAGAATTAGCTTCGATGAAAGCCAACCTAGGTGGCACAACGGAATCGGCAAAATTACCCTCCTCTCAAGCCACATCAGGTGGCAATGCGGAGATCGAGGCAGAACTGGAAAAACTGCGTTCTGATCTGGATAAATCCTAATCGGTGCAACGTCGCACATTTATATTCCGGACTGATAGCCTCCCTGCACCCCTGCACCCAGACGTAGCGTGCTACGCCTCTACAAGCTCCCCGACACCAAAAATGGTGAGGATCTAGCAATATTGAGCTGGAAGTTTTTACACTAGATAAATAGCCTCCTGTCTGAATACCATAAATGAGTGTTTCAATTACATTAACCCAGTGCTTTCTCCAAAAGGCAGGAGAGCCTCTATTCCACAAAGTTGACCCCCTAAGCAGATTCCCAACCGTAGAGCCTGCTTGATACTTAGTTTGTACATTCCGAGAGGATAAACAGCGTCATGGGACTATTCGATCGCCTGAGCCGAGTTGTCAGAGCTAATCTTAACGATATGGTTAGCAAGGCTGAAGACCCAGAAAAAATTCTGGAGCAAGCCATTATTGACATGCAAGAAGATCTGGTACAACTGCGCCAAGCCGTTGCCCGATCCATTGCTACGCAAAAACGTACCGAGCAACAATACAATAAAAACCAATCCGAAGCCAATAACTGGCAGCAACGCGCCCAACTTGCCCTGCAAAAAGGGGATGAAAACCTAGCCCGCGAAGCACTCCAGCGCAAAAAATCCGTCGCTGAAACAGCAACCGTACTCAAAGGTCAGCTTGAACAGCAAACGGCTCAAGTAGACACCCTGAAGCGTAACCTAATTGCCTTGGAAAGCAAAATTTCTGAGGCGAAGACCAAGAAAGATATGCTTAAGGCACGGGTGAGTGCGGCTAAGGCGAACGAGCAGTTACAAAGCACCATTGGTCGTTTGGGCACTGGCTCGGCGATGGGAGCATTTGAGCGGATGGAAGACAAAGTGATGGAACTCGAAGCCCGTTCCCAAGCAGCTCATGAGTTGGGTGGTGCTGACTTAGAAAATCAATTTGCCGCCCTGGAATCGGGGAGTGATGTTGATGATGAGTTGACGGCAATGAAAGCCCAGTTATCCGGTGGTTCTGTCTCTCAGCCAGCTTTAGAAGGCACATCAGAGCAGAAAACTGACTCAGGCGCTGCCCCCAAATCAGAAGTTGACGACGAATTGGAACAACTGCGAAAGCAAATCGACAATTTGTAAGCATCAGCCGTCAATTAGCCAAGTCGCAGCAATCCAAGACCTCGGTAGAGACGTAGCATGCTACGTCTCTACATAATAATCATGACATTTCCTTTGATGTTTTCTTGCGATCGCCTAACGGCTTAGACTGATTGACCTTTCATCTGGCAACAGCTAACTATTGTCGAGATGTAGCCCGTCTCGCTACAGTAGTCATTGGTTTTGTTTTGATGGAGGGTGTTGTGAGTAAAGTGCTTGAGATTACCGATCAGGAGTTTGAAACCGAAGTTTTAAAAGCTGACAAGCCAGTGCTAGTGTATCTTTGGGCAAATTGGTGTGGACCTTGCCGCCTCGTCTCGCCCTCGGTGAATTGGATTGCGGAGAATTATGGCGATCGCCTGAAAGTGACTAAAATGGAAGTTGATCCAAATCCCGTGACTGTGAAGCAGTACCACGTCGAAGGAGTCCCCGCACTCTTAATCTTTAAAAATGGAGAGGTTGTCCAATCCTACGAAGGTGCTATTGGTAAGCAAAAGTTACAGGAAATGATAGAAAAGAGTTTGGAGTCTTGAAGGTTATCGGGACGGGTTTCACCATTATCTTTTTTTGCTACCCAAATGTCACTAAACCAGCCTTGTCTGGATTAGAATGCCCTATTCCCTGTTCCCTGTTCCCTATTCCCTGTTCCCTGTGCAATAACTAAACCATGCAGTTTGCTCAACGTTTACAACCTCTGCAAGCCAATGTGTTTGCTGATATGGATCAGGCGAAGGTAAAAGCTAAAGCCTTGGGTCAAGATATTATTGACCTGTCATTGGGATCATCTGATTTATCGGCATCGGATCATGTCGTTGCCGCTATTGAAACCTCGCTGCATGACCCTAGCACTCATGGTTACTTACTGTTTCATGGGACGCAAGCGTTTCGTCAGGCTGTAGCCAAGGGCTATAGCCAACGATTTGGTGTTCCGGTTGACCCAGAAACGGAGGTTCTGCCCCTGATTGGTTCCCAAGAGGGAACGGCGCATTTACCTTTAGCGATTCTCAACCCCGGTGATTTTGCCTTATTGCTTGATCCAGGCTATCCGTCTCATGCGGGTGGGGTGTATTTGGCGGGGGGTCAAATCTATCCTATGCCTCTGTTGGCAGAAAATCAGTTTTTACCTGTTTTTGAAGAGATTCCCGCCTCTGTCCTTGCCCAAGCTAGGATGATGGTGCTGAATTATCCTCATAATCCCACCAGCGCGATCGCACCGTTATCGTTTTTCCAGAAAGCGGTGGCTTTTTGCCGTCAGCATGACGTGGTTCTGGTTCATGATTTCCCTTATGCTGACTTGGTATTTTCCCCAGATGGTACTGCACCCGCCAATCTGAACACCCTAGCGCCCTCAGTTTTACAAGCTGACCCCCATAAAGAAATCTCGATTGAATTGTTTACCTTTTCTAAATCCTATAATATGGGCGGCTTCCGCATTGGGTATGCGATTGGAAATGCTCAACTGATTAAGGCACTGCGCCAAATCAAGGCGGTGGTGGATTTTAATCAGTATCGCGGAATTTTAAACGGTGCGATCGCGGCGATGCAAGGGAATCAAGATGGTGTGCAAGCGATGGTTACCACCTTTGAGAAACGGCGGGATGCCTTTGTGCAAGCGTTAAACCGTATCGGTTGGCAGGTGCCACTTCCCCAAGCGACGATGTATGTCTGGGCAAAATTACCCCAACCTTGGGATCACAATTCGATCCAATTTTGCAGCCGATTAGTTGAGGAAACTGGAGTGGCGGCATCTCCAGGGGCAGGTTTTGGCAAGGCTGGGGAAGGATATGTCCGCTTTGCTTTGGTGCATGAACCTGAGTTGTTAGAAACAGCCGTGCAGCGAATAGCCGGATTTTTGCGATCGCATAAGCATAAGTAACGTTAACGATGAGTTCTTAATCCTTTAGCTTGACAAATATCACGAGATAGGGTATATGCCTTATGCGGACGTTCAAAAACGGGATGATTTTCGAGGCGATCGCACGCCACCCGCAACCCAGTTTGCCAATCTTGCGGTTCTGGTAAAATCCGCACATCCCACAAGCGTACTGTTTTATCCGGACTACCACTGGCAAGTCTCTCACCATCCGGACTAAACGCCAGCGATCGCACTGCACCTTGATGTCCCCGTAACGGTTTACCCCGTAACTGACCCTGAGAATTCCATAAGCGAATTGTACCATCCCCACTACCACTGGCGATCGTTTTCCCATCCGGACTAAACGCCACCGCAAAAACGACTCCCTGATGTCCTCGCCAAGGTTCACCGATTAACTCACCTTGACGATTCCATAAGCGTACCGTCCCATCTCGTCCCCCACTGACAATCCTCTCACCATTGGGACTAAACGCCAGGTCAAAAACCACACCCTCATGTCCCCGGAATGGTTGACCCAAGGGTTGACCCTGACGATTCCATAAGCGAATCGTACCATCCCCACTACCACTAGCAATGGTTTCTCCATCCGGACTAAACGCCACTGTAAAAACAACTCCTTGATGTCCGATGAACGGTTGACCGATGGGATTACCTTGGCGATTCCACACCTGAATGGTTCCATCTTTACCGCCACTGACCAGAAATTGACCATCTGGACTCCAAGCTATTGAGGTGATCCAATCTTGTCCAAAAAACGGCTGACCCAGGGGTTGACCTGGAACCGTCCACAAGCGAATTTTACCATCCTGGCTACTACTAGCAATCACCTGTCCCTGGGGACTAAAAGCGACTCCTGTCACCTCATCTTTATGTCCGGGTAAGGATTGACGAATTAAATTATCCTGTCGCGTCCAAAGATGAACTAAACCATCCTCCGTTCCACTGACCAAGATTTGATGATCAGGATGAAAAGCGACAGCATTAACTGCTGATTCGTGGTCTAAGCGATCGCGTTCTCTCGCTACCTCAATGGCTAACCAAAGACTAGACGCAATCCGCTGATCAACGTGCTGAAATTTAGCATAACTTTGACCCGTTGTTTCAATTGCCAGTAATAATCCCTTAATCGGTTCCACCGGGAGCAAATTTTGGACAGTAGCGGCATTTTTATACAATTGTTCCCGTTGAGCAATCTGTGCCGTTTTATACCATCGGCTCATCCCCATCCCCGTGGTCAGACTCAATAGCGCGATCACGGAAATTAATCCTCCCCTAGCTAAACCTCGTCGCGTTCGTTTGTACTGAAGACTTTGCTGAATTAGGTCTTGTCCTAAGGTAGATAAATTGAGATTATCTCGATAATATTCTGCCTCAGTTAGGGTTAATTCTGATAAAATTCGGTTCGGTTTTCCTTGAGTTTGCCACTCAATCGCCGCCGCTTCAATTTGGCGCTGGAGTCTCATCCAGTGGCGTTTTTCTTCGACCCATTGCTGAAGTTTTGACCAATGCTGAATTAGGGCTTCATGAGCAATCGTTACCAGGGTTTGGTTCCATTTTCCGGAGTGAGTAACGATTAAGCCAGCATCGATTAATTTTTGCATCACTGATGTAACTGCTTTCGTGGAATGGCGATCGCCAATGAAATCGTTTACCCCATTTGTTGTAGAGACGTTGCATGCAACGTCTCTACATGGCGCTGTGTTACCAGACATAGTATGAGACGTGCCATGGCACGTCTCTACAGATTTAAATCGGTTTCTAGACTTTACTTGAAAACTCAGGATTAACTCAGACGGGTCTACTTGTCGCGCCGTAACTTGACCGTTTTCATTTAATTGGATTAACGCCAAAAAAATGTCTTTGGCAATTTGTTGCTCATTAGCCGACAACGATTGATAAACGCGGTTGGCGTGTTTTTCGATTGCTCCTTGCAGCTTACCCCAACGATAATATTCGGCTACCATTAACCGATCCACTGGACGCCGTTGCCACAGTTGAGTTAACATAAACTGGAGTAACGGTAAACTGGCAGTATCCTCTAAATCTAAGAGTAGTTGAGTTACTAAATCTGACTCAATCTCTACACCCACTTGCTGGGCGGGTTTAATAATAGCGGTTTTCAATCCTTCCCTGGTCATTGGCGTCACCGTCACCATCAGCGCCTGAATTTTTTGCACCAATTCGGGATAACTTGCACAATGAATTAAAAAATCCGTTCGCATCCCGATAACCAGGCAAAGTTGATTATCGATACGTTCTAGTCCACCCAACAAACAATCAAAAAACTGTTGTCGTTCGGTTTCATCCTGACAACAAGTAAACACCTGTTCAAATTGATCCACCACCAGCACTAACCGTTGCTTTTCAGCCCTTGTCCGCACCACAATTCCTAATCCTACCGCCCCCATTTGGATCAGTTTTATGGTTTGGGCGAATTGATAGTCGCGTTCTGGGTTATGGGGATTGATAAAGGATCGGGCTAAATTCTGGAGAGGATGTTCACCGGGTTGAAAAATTAAAGTCAGCCATTCCTGAGTTCCTGATAAGCGTTGTCCCCGTTGAAGCTGATGCAAAAGTCCGGCGCGAATTAGCGAAGATTTGCCACTACCGCAGGTTCCGATTACCGCCAGGAAACTGTTTGTGCGTATATGTTCGAGGAGTTCATCTGTTAACGTCTCTCGCCCATAAAAATACTGGGGGTCTTGATTTTTGTAGTTAAAATAGGCTAAACCTTTATAAGGACAAAATCGTTCCAGTGCGCTGGGGGGTAAAGCAGGTAAAGTTTCTGGATCAGTTTCACGGGTACGGATTAACAAAATCGGATTTCCGGCGTTAGCAAAAATCAGGGGTGGGGATAATTGATGAATCAACTCAGTCAGGGTATAGTTGGTCACCCAGCCAGGGGGATGATTTTTGGCATCGAGTCCTAATAATAGAATGGACGCTAACTGACTATATTTGTCCGATTCAGTCGGATTCAGTTGTCGTGTTTGTAGGTTATCCTTGTCTCCCCATTTCCCCCTCTCCCCATCCTTTTGTGACTGACAGGTGGCGATAAAACAACGACTGTATCCCTGACCCCGATATCCCGGATCAGCTTGGCTGAGGTCAAATCCTTCATCGTTACAATAGCAATTTAACCAAATAATTTGCTCTCGAATTGGACTTTGTTGCAACAAATCACGCAGCCATGACAGAGATAATCCCCAGTTACCGCGATTTGGGTTAATATCGCTGGTGGCTAAAAAACTGGTTGGTCTATCTTGGTGTTTGCAGAGTCCATAGCCAGAGAAATACAGCAGAACCGTATCGGGAATTGTGTTTCCTTCTGGTAATAAGAGTTGGACTAATGCGGCTTCAAGTTGAGTCAGGGTAACTCGAATCGGGATGGTTGAATCGACAGGAGTGTTAAAAGCCGGAATCCGCCTGACTTGGACATTACCGCGATCAATCAGGAGTTGCGCGATCGCATCAGCATCCTTCGCCGGTGATGTCAAGTTTTTCAGGTGCTGAGTATCGTAAGTATTAATCCCAACGATCAAAGCCTGTCGATTCATAAGGAGTCGTCAATCCCTGTCAGCAGTATCCCGTTTTCCGGGCGTATTTAACTGATTCAGAGATTTTGCTCCTAGTCAGGACAATTAGGGGAGTTATTTAGAGGATAAGAAGTTCTGTTGAATAGGGATGAAATTCGACCCTACAGGCGGACACATTTTCCCATTATGAAGTAAGTCTCTCAGACAACTACTGCATTTGTCAATAACCGGATTAGCACTCAATGTTTAGATCCCCCTAAATCCCCCATGGAACAAAAAGCGCGATCGCATCCCTATTTTGGGTAGGAAAAGGATGCATTAACTGATGCTTCTGTCTTGGCTTCTAGTTCGGACAATTGTGTCGTTATTGATGGAATAAGCAGGAACCAGAGATTTGAGCCGATGTTTCTGTTGAACAGGAATAAAATTGACCCTATAGGCTGGCACATTTTCCCACTATGAAGTAATCATCTCAGAAAACCACCACATTTGTCAAGAATTCAAAAAAAAATATTTTTTCCAAACCCGCTTTTAATGGGTTAGTCTTATACCCAGAAACTTTCGGGGCGCAAGGCTTGCGTCCGACACAACCATAGTCAAAGGAGGACAATCTAAGCTAATAAGTTAACAGGGATGGCGCTGACTGGTATGCTGGTGGGCAATGCCCACCCTACGGTATATCAAGGTTTTGTTGCTCCAAAAATGCTTATTGAGCGTGCCATTGAAGTGAACATGGATTACCGATGTGCGTCCTTTCTTTGACCACTAACTGCTATGATTAAATCGATATTCTAAAGATCTGTGTTATTATTTCAAGACTTTCATCCCCTAGTGGCGATCGCAACCACTCCTACCGCCGCCCAAACCCTACAGCCTCTGTGCCATAGTGCCGGGGCGACGTTGTGGCTTCCTGAGTCTGTTCATACCTCTGAACAGAATAATGTTCCCACAGTATCGTTCTATCAGGGTTCTCTTAAATCCCATATAGCCTCCCTCTGGCAAAATCATCGCGCTTTTATTTTTGGATTAGCAACGGGGGCGGTGGTGCGCCTGATTGCCCCGCTTTTAAAGGATAAATCATCTGATCCAGCGGTTATCGTTGTCGATGAAAATGGGCAGTTTGTGATTAGTTTATGCAGTGGACATCAAGGGAAAGCCAATCAACTGACGCGGATGATTGCCTTGCAACTAGGGGCGACTCCTATTTTAACTGGGGGTTCTACAGGGTTAAATTTACCTGCTGTCGATATGGTAGGCATTCCCTTCGGTTGGCAACGGGGTGAGGGAGATTGGACGGGTGTCAGCGCCGCCGTAGCTAAAGGTGAACGGGTTGAGGTAATGCAAGAGGTGGGTTCTAGGTTGTGGCAAAAGCACCTTCCCCCAGGACATCCCTTTGTTTTCGATGCTGATGAAGAGACAGTTGATGTTAATTCAGCCAATTCCCAATCAATTAATGCCCGGATTTGGATTAGTTTTACTCAGCGTCGCTTTTCTCCAGACTCGGATTTACCCAAGGTGCAATGGCATCCACGGGTATTATGGGTGGGGATTGGGTGTGAACGGGGAACATCCAGAGAATTAATCGAAACGGCGATAATTCAAACCTGTCAACGGCATCATCTAGCTGTCGGTGCGATCGCGGGAATTGCCACCATTGATATTAAAGCCTCGGAAGTGGGATTGGTGGAATTTTGTCAAGCCCATGATTTGCCGTTGCGAACCTTTCCGGCGGAGGTATTGCGATCGGTACCGGTGCCTACGCCATCAACGGTGGTGAATCAGGCAGTGGGTAGTCCCAGTGTGGCAGAAGCCGCCGCCTTAGTTTGTAGTCAGCGCTTTAGCGCTTGTAGTCAGCGCTTTAGCGCTTGTAGTCAGCGCTTTAGCGCTTCTGGCACTAAAGTGCCGACTACGAACCTACTGGTAAAAAAACAAATTGTGCGGGCAGATGATCAGCCGGGGGCGGTAACGGTGGCGATTGCTGTGGCGGAACAAGAGTATACGGGTAGAATTGGACAACTGTTGTTGGTGGGTATGGGACCCGGACAGTTAGACCAAATAACGCCAGCCGCAAAAACGGCACTCTCTCAGGCTGATGCGGTAATCGGTTATTCTCTCTATATTGATTTAATTTCCCCGATTCTGCATCCGGGACAAATTATTGAATCTCTGCCAATTACTCAGGAACGCCAACGGGCGCAACGGGCGATTGAGTTAGCCCAGTGGGGATTAACGGTGGCGGTTGTGTCATCGGGGGATTGTGGGATTTATGGGATGGCGGGATTAGTGTTGGAGGAACTAAAAGCCCAAGAATGGGATGGGAAGACACCAAGAGTACAAGTCTTTCCCGGAATTACCGCCCTGCAAGCAGCGGCGTCTCGCGTGGGTGCGCCCCTGATGCATGATTTTTGTGCGATTAGTTTAAGTAACCTGCTGACGCCTTGGGATGTAATTGAAAAACGCCTGAATGCTGCTGCCCAAGCCGATTTCGTCATTGCTTTATATAATCCGCGATCGCGCACCCGGATCGAACAACTGACAATCGCCCATCGTATCTTACTTCAATACCGTTCTCCCCAAACCCCAGTCGCGATCGTGCGATCGGCTTATCGAGAGGATGAAAAAATCACCCTTTCCACACTTGACAAATTACTCGATATTCCCATTGACATGCTGACCACTGTACTCATTGGCAATCAAAGTACCCGTCTTCACGGAGATTGGATGATTACACCACGGGGATACACCCTTAACGGTTACTTTACAGAAAACCAAAACCATTAGAATTCCCTCCCCTTGACAAGGAGAGGGTTAGGAAGATGTCAAACCAATGGATATATCCTGTCCCTAGGCTGTCTCATAGAGACATCAAGTAGGCTTACATGATGCCTAATGCGTGCAGAACTCCTTGACCCGAAAAGTATTCAACGAATAGGGCAATAATGAAGCCTAGCATGGCTAGACGACCATTCCAAATTTCAGCTTGGGGGCTAAAGCCAAATTTCCAAGCATTGCGTTCTTCGGGACTGGTGAGGGTTTCGGGTGCTGGTGTATTTGATGGATTTGTCATAGTGCAATTCTCCGCTTAAGTTATCTATAATTGCCTTTGTAAACAAATGTAACATTGATTGAGGCTAACGTTATCCCTCTTAGGTAAGACAATCCTGGATTATTGAAACTGTTCCCTGTTCCCTGTTCCCTGTTCCCTGTTCCCTCCCCTCACCATAAAACTTATTCAGCAGACCCTATTTAGTTCTGTTGATAGCTGCTGCCAATCGGGTAATCGAGCATCCTGTGTCTGCCGTTGAGAAACAACTATCCTCTGCAAAACTCTAAAATTCTCTAAAAATGCCATGTCTTCGATATCGATCTGGGGCTGTTGGCAAAGATTGACATACAGTCGGGCGTTTAAGGATAACCAGAGTTCTAAATCACTTAGCATTGACTTCCGCCTAAACTTTTTCTCAGTTTAGCTTTGTAGATTCGAGAGCAATAGGGAATATTTTCGGATATTTTACTCACTAAATTAAGAGAAACCTGGTAAAAATACGCAAGAAAATACTTTGGCAATTAATCTACCAGTAAGGAGTAAAGTTAATTCTGAGCAATTACCCGCTCGTAGAAAAGGTTATTCTATCCTGGAACAGTCTTGCCCACCCTACATAAAATCTAATCAAGTATCATTCCTCACCATTAATAGGCGATAGATGAGGGTAGGATAGAGAGAGGCTAACTACTGAATGTTTTTATCTCCGGCTCTCTCACCGGATTTCATATCAAATTAAACAGCGTTTGTCAAGACGACCCGATCTGGAGCTTGATAAAATCAATCACGGTTGCTAATCCGTCCTGAGTCTTTAAATTCGTAAATACAAATGGCTTATCGCCTCGCATCTTTTTGGCGTCTCGTTCCATAACACCCAAATCAGCCCCAACCATTGGCGCTAGGTCTATTTTATTAATCACCAATAAATCCGATTTGGTGATTCCGGGTCCACCTTTGCGGGGAATCTTGTCACCGGCGGCGACATCTATTACATAAAGGGTCAAATCGACGAGTTCTGGGCTAAAGGTGGCGGCTAGGTTATCCCCCCCACTTTCCAAGAAGACTAAATCTAAGGGGGTGAACGTTTGTTCTAACTCTTCAATTGCCGCTAAATTTAGGGATGCATCCTCCCGAATCGCCGTATGTGGGCAACCTCCCGTTTCCACACCCCGGATGCGATCGCGCTCTAAGGCATTAGAGTTTACCAGAAACTGGGCATCTTCCTGGGTGTAAATGTCATTGGTGACGACAGCGATTTGATAGGATGCTCGCATCGCCTTGCACAAAGCATCCAATAAAGCGGTTTTTCCGGAACCTACTGGTCCTGCAATACCAACGCGAAATGTATTCATCAACCGTGTTTGAGATGTGATGTATTAACTATAAATTTACTATTATTTTTACGGCTTTTCTCTGTAGGGATGCGATCGCACGTCTGCAATGGCTGTAACCCCTTGTTACTCGATGAGCGCGATAAACGCCTCAATGGTGTGATTAGAATGACCAATTGTAAATACATTCATGACTATTGCTCATACAAGTCAACAGCTAATTTTCATGAGTACAGTTGTGATTCAATAAAATTATAGCCCTGATCAAACTTCCATATCATCCGGCAATTGAATTGATTCAATTCATTAACAATATCATGATTATTAAAATCTTTTGTGTTTCGGTTGAGGAAACACGAGACTTGAGGTTGATACTGCCGCAGAGGGCTAATAACTGATGCATAAACGATAGCATCTTGCGGTTCCAAGCCGTAATAAACTTCATAGTTTGCTGCATCGCTGAGAATAGCGGCAGTCAGTGAAATAATGTATGCACTTTCCAAGAGTCGTTCTCGATACTGTGCAAAACGCTTTTTCTCCTCCCCACTACTCCGCAACAGTAAATAAGAAATGTCTTCTTCGATGTTACTGATACGACTATTGTAGGATTCTGTGCGCTTAAGTTGATCTAACTCATCATGAAGCTTTCTGTGAAGCTCACTACGGTTTTTGGCTTGACGAATTAATTTCTCATGGGGTTCAGCCAAACTATAGGCAGGTATGACAATTTGTATCCCTTTTGCTTCACAACGTTGCAAAATTTGTTCACAGCTTTCAAACTCTTCTTGCTGGAAGGTTAATTCCAAGACAAAGTTAGTTTCGACATAAACATTCACGCCATAACCTCATAATCAAACTTACCCCCAGCGATGGCTTCATATAGCCCTGAATCAACTAACCATTGTTGAGATTCATCAATATCTGTGGCATATTTATCAGAATGAATTATTTGCCAAAGCCATGATTCAATAATCAATCCTAAACTCTGACGACTGATTTGTTCAGCCGTGATTCCAGCGCCTTCATAGTACGATTGAAGAATAGGGCGTGCATCAATCGAGTAAGTAGGTTGGCTCTGATCGGATTGGGCATCAGCACCCGTCCATAAGTAGAAGCGATCGAGAAAAACCATCAGGAAATAGGGGGCTTTGTAAAACGTTCCGTGTGCGAGAATATTGCGGCGGAATTGTGCTGCCCAGTCTGGTGATGTATTGAGTTTAGGTTTAACTTCAATATCGAGAATTCGTTGACCATTACGGTTATAAACTGACAAATCCCAGTCATCATTTCCCTGAGGATAAGAAATAGGATATTTAATCGGCTTGGGTACTAAGTTACCTTTCATTTTGTTTTTGCCGCAAACGTTACTATAGTAATCCTAGCTTAGATGATATAGATAGTTCGTTACCAGTAGGGACACGGCATTGCCGTACCCTTACTCATTCTGCTTGGTAGCAGATAACCTCTGGGGTAGGTAGGGGTTCTAGGGATGCAACACGTCACAATCGCTGTAACTCTATGCTGTTGTGGGAGAGCGATGAAGGATGAATAGTTCTTCGGTGCAAGAAATTTGTCATTTCTGCTAAAAATAGCAGATTTCCCGATTCGCGATCAGGAGCAGTGTCGTGGGCTGGGGCGATCTTCTGGATCTGAACTGACACAGCTAAAAAGTTGGGATAAATTTGACAGTTGATAGCCGACTTGCGCCCCTACAATCCTAAATCCACTAAATTAGGTGTGCTACGCCAGATCACACGAGACAACTTGGTGTGATAGATTTGAATTACACCTTTAGAGTTGGGTCGTCTGTTGTGGCTAAAGATCGGTTTCATCAAGTTGTTAAGACTGCCCTTATTAAGGATGGATGGAATGTGACTCATGATCCGCTTAGAATTAAAGTCGGTGGAGTAGAGATGGAAATTGATTTGGGGGCAGAAAGATTACTGGCTGCGGAGCGAGGCGATGAAAAAATTGCGGTTGAAGTCAAAAGTTTTTTAGCTAGTGCATCGGCAATTTCAGAGTTTCATACGGCGCTGGGTCAGTTTATTAACTATCGGGCGGCATTGCGTCGTGAAGAACCTGACCGCATTCTCTATCTAGCTGTGCCGGATCTAACCTATAACAGCTTCTTTAAAATTGATTTTCCCGCATCAATGCTGCAAGAAAATGCGGTAAAACTGATGGTTTACAATGTTGACGTGGAGGAAGTTGTACAATGGCAGAACTAACGGATAAAGTAATCAAGTATCAGCAAATTGTGCAGCAATTGTTGATAGATTATGCAGAAGTTAAGCCAGCTTATGGTGAGTTTGAGGTAGAGACGATTTTTGATACGCAGCGCAATCACTATCAAATTGTGCATCTAGGTTGGCACCATAGGCGCTGGGTGCATCATTGTTTAATGCATCTGGATATTCGGAATGAGAAAATCTGGATTTTTTACAATTCAACGGAGCATGATATTGCGGCAGAATTAGTCGATTTGGGTGTACCAAAACATGATATTGTGCTAGGGTTTCATCCTCCTTTCATGCGTGAAATGACTGATTATGCAGTGGGCTAAAAGCCACTGGATAAGGGCGGGTTTAGTCAAGTTATCAGTTGGGTGCTCTCATGTTATCTGTAAAACCCGCCCCTACAAAATTCACACTCACGTTGCACCAGATACCGTGAAAAGTCAGGATTAAAATAGGACTGTGTTTGTAGTAAGCACTTTAGTGCGATCGCCCCTCCTCAATTACGCCAGACAACACCCCAATGCATGGCTATCCCAAGGGATACAATCCTTGGTTAACTTTAGTTCAACTCAGTTTAATTCGCTGCAATTTTTAGGCTCTCTCACGGTCGAAATTGTGATTGTTTTATGGGCATTAACGGCACTATTTTGGTTAGCCCAATGGCAAGCCGATACTGATGCTTGGATAGATGCAGTTAACGAAACCTCTACCCTACCGATTATCACCGTAGTTGCTCCAGATAACACCGTGTCCCTGGGACGCAAACTGGACAATCCTTAGGTGAATCCGTCCGGTTTCCGGATTATCGGCGATCAAGATTTATATCAACGACTTCTGGGAAAAGAACTCACCGATACCAGCAATCCCGAAACCCCAATCGTCTGGCGCTTACTCATTGATCGCGACGGTTATTTTTACATCTTTCCAGCTTTACCCGATAAACGCGATCGCACATTAAGTCCACCTGTTGTGATGATGTATGAAAGTGACGGAGGCGATCAGCTAATGATCCTTAGTCCTCCAACCTCCCGGAATTAGAGTTAGCTGAATAAGCCTTGTTGGGGAGGGTTAGAGAGCAGGGGAAGCAGGGGGAGCCAGATTAGATGTAGGGGCGGGTTTAGGTAATCAATCCAGCTAGTCACCGATAATGGAACAACAAAACCCGCCCTCCTCACCTCTTCCTCAACAACTTGCACCCGCCCATTACCCCACCGAATCGATTAATCCCAAACCGGACAACAAAACCCACCGGATTGTTAACCGCGATCGCATCTTAAAAATGTCGGGGTAAAAGGGTTGATTAGGGCGGGTTTTGTGGAAAGATGATGGGTGGCTCTATTAATTTTATCCCTAAACCCGCCCCTACATTGGATTTGCTGTCCCGATATCAGATGTTCCGATTAACCTGAAACCCGATCACAAAACCTACCTGATTGCTAAGTGCGATCGCATCTTAAAAATGTCGGGGTAAAAGGGTTGATTAGGGCGGGTTTTGTGGAAAGATGATGGGTGGCTCTATTAATTTTATCCCTAAACCCGCCCCTACATTGGATTTGCTGTCCCGATATCAGATGTTCCGATTAACCT
>NZ_JBKHHI010000129.1:0-15522 GCF_046539235.1 Coleofasciculus sp. | reverse complement strand
ATTTCCAGGGTTCCATTGGTACAATACCCAGCTTTCCCTTTGTTCATGCCCTAACTCGATTCGATCCCAGTTGGATAGACTCCCCAGACATTGCCCCTGAAGCCATTCTAGACGCTTATCACAAGCTTTTAGATGCCGTAGGTATGCCACACGAGGGCATCAAACAATCCGCCCCCTACAACCTGCTAGCCACAAGAGAATGGATGCTGATTGTGCCGCGAAAGCAAGAAGAGTTTGAATCCATCTCCGTCAATTCACTTGGCTTTGCGGGGGCGCTGCTGGTTCGCAATTCCCAGCAAATGCAGAGTCTCAAAGACGTAGGTCCGGTGACTATCCTTAAACATGTGTCAAATTAATAGTACAGATCCCCGACTTCTTCGAGAAGTCAGGGATCTCAATATCAGATCTCAAACAATCTGCTTAATCGCTTCAGTCGGACCGACTAAAGAAATATAAGGTTCCCCAAAGAAACGCTGTGCCGCCACTTGTGCCATCTCTGGCGTGACTTGGGCAATCTGCTGCTGAAACTTCAGATCAAACTCAATTCCCAATCCTAGGGTTTCATACCAGCCATAAATTTGGGCAAGTTGAGCATTAGTTTGTTTCCCTAAAGCATATTGACCTAGAAGTTTATTTTTAGCCGCTTGCAATTCTGCTTCACTCAACCTCAAGCTGCAAAGGCGTTCTACTTCTGTCCGCAATCCCTCCATCGCGATTACTGTATTTTCTGGGGCGGTTCCCATATACACGACAAATAGGGAGTCACATTGGCGCGTGGGATAAAACGCGGAAACATCGTAGGCTAACCCTCGCTTTTCCCGCAATTCCACAAATAAGCGACTAGAAAGCCCATTCCCCAGATAGGTATTCAGTAGTTTTAGCGCCCCATAATCCGGATCAGTAACTGATGAGGCTAAATACCCCAGCATTACCACCGATTGTTGGGTTTCCTGGGGGGTGACAACGTGGCAAGGTTGAGGAGTAATTAAGGGTAACGTCAGCTTTGGTAAAGGCGTTGAGGGCGGTTGCCAATCTCCAAAGACTTGTTCAATCTGCTGTACGGCGGCTTCCGGTGAAATTCGACCGGCGACACTAATCACTAGGTTATCCGGGCGGAAATACGTTTGATGATAGTCTTTTAAATCTGTCGGTAACAATTCAGAAACCGTGGCTTCTGTACCCAATACAGAGACAGCATAGGGGTGATCCTGATATAATGCCTGTCGCAACTGCTCAAAAGCAACGCTAAACGGTTGTTCTTTTTGGGAACGAATATCCTGAATCGTTAGATAGCGTTCCAATTCTACCTCAGTTTCCGGGAAACTTGGCGATCGCAAAATCTGCCCCGCTAGCTTTAACATATCCAGCCAGTCGGAAGATACCGTTTTCAGCGATAATAAAAAGTAATCCGTTGCGGCATCTGTATTCAGTTGAGCGCCGACTGATTCGACTCGTTCGGCGATTTCAATTGAGGTCAGTTCTTTGGTTCCTTTGGTCAAAACAGCCGCTAGGAGATGGGTTAATCCCGCCTTATCTCGTGGTTCTCTTTGGCTACCCGTGCGAAAAAATAGGCGAGAGGCAATAATATCAGCGGCTGAATTCTCGATAGCGATAACGACAATGCCATTATCTAAAACCGTGCGATGGATAATGGACTGTTGGGGTGAGGCAGTTAGACTAGAAGGCATAATTGATAATTCAAAGTTCAAAATTTGGTCGGGGTGGGTTTAGTTGCATCTGGGTAAGGATAAGAAACGATAGTCGTCAAACCCGCCCCTACAGACGCACCATGTAGAGACGTTGCATGCAACGTCTCTACTCAAAATAATTCTCCCATCAGCAAATCTTCACTCACGGGTTTGAGAACAGTTACGGCATAGTGATAAGGAGAAAGATAACGCTGCGCTAAGTGCATCAAGTCTACTGGGGTCAGTCTTTGAATTTGCACGGGATAGGTTACGGCTAATTCTGCGGTCGCGATCGTGTGGTAATATCCATACAATCCAGCTATTTGACCCGCGGCTTCGGTAGAAAAAACATAATCATTACACAATAATCGCTGACAGCGACGGATTTCTGCACAGGATATCGGTGTATGCTGTAGGTCTAATAGATGCTGGCAAATCAAGGCTTCGACTTGTTCTAAATGCTCAGGATCAAGATAGGCGTTGATGGTAAACAAGCTAGAATCCCGCTGGAGTGAAAAACCACTGCCAATATTTTGAACCAGTCGTTCTTCTTCCCGCAATTGTCTTACTAACCGGGATGAGCGTCCATCGGCTAATAATACCGAAAGTAAATCTAAACCATAAGCATCTTTTAACTGATCCACACCCGGTCCAACCCAAGCCATAAATAGACGGGCTTGTTCCATTCGTGGTAAATACAATTCCTGACGCCGAATCTCAGTCGTCGGGGGTTCGGCTTCAGCTACTAATCGGGGACAATCGCTAGGAGTCGGAAAGGCGGTAAAAGACTGATTAACTAGATTTAGCGCTGATTCTTGTTCTACCCCGCCAATAATCACCACCGTCATATTCTCCGGTTGGTAGTGACTCCCATGGAAACGTCGCATCTGCTCAGACTTGTGCGCCCTCAATTGTTCTTCGCTACCCAAAACCGAGCGCCTATAGGGGTGATACTGGTATATTATTTCTGAGAGTGCCTGAAATCCTAACCAGTCGGGATTGTCGTAACAGGAGCGAATTTCTTCTAGAACAACATCTCGTTCGCGATCAAATTCGACCTCAGGAATCGCTGGAGATAAAAGTAAGTCCGCTAATGGGGGTAAGGTTTCGTCGAGGTATTGTGCGGCGGTGGTAATAAAGAAATGGGCATAATCGTGGCTAGTCGCCGCATTTGTCAGCCCTCCATGACGTTCAATCACCTGATCAAATGCACCGGGAACCAGTCGCTGTGTCCCTTTGAAAATCATGTGTTCCAAAAAATGAGCCATCCCGCACCATTCATCGGGTTCGACAATTGCTCCAGCCCTCACCCAGACATCAACCACAACGACAGGTGTTGCAGGTAAATGCTGGTGAATGACGGTTAACCCATTGGCGAGTTTGAATATATCACCCGGAAATTTGGTAGAAATCAGTGGCTCAGATAGCAATTTCTCTAATCTCAAATTTCAGTTACATTAAATTAGTCCCATCTTAGCGCTTGAGGGCGTTGATGACGGAATTAGGTTCAAACATACATAATAGAGCAAAGTAAGTGAGGTTGTCGGGGCGGGTTTGACTGATAACGCTTTGGAGACAACCTCTAACTTTACTCAACCCGCCCTGGTTAGGGAATCTGAGCAGCAGCAGAACCATGTCTAGAAAAATTGACCAAATTCTGGTTATTGATGTCGAAGCGACGTGCTGGCAAGGAAAACCTCCACCGGGACAAGAAAGCGAAATTATCGAAATTGGCGTTTGTCTGCTGGATCGTGTTTCCCATTCTGCGGTTAAGACAGAGAGTATGTTGGTTAAACCGGAACGCTCAACGGTGAGTGAATTTTGTACTGAACTGACTACATTAACCCAGGAACAAGTGGATCAAGGAATGTCCTTTGCTGTGGAATCAGGATAGGAGATTCAACCGCTTTTTAGATTAAGCGAATAGGGCTGGCTGAACAATTACTGTGGTGAGGATAGGGAACGGGGAACAGGGAATAGAGAATAGGAAACGGTTGTAATGCGTTTAGCGAAGCCATGCCGCAGGCTTTGCGTCTCGCTCGCTATTTTGTCGGGAGCATCCCATTGGGGAAACACCATTCGCAAAAGTAACGCTATTTCAAGGGTTTAAAATTGGGATGCTCCCATTTTGTATAGGTTTTTATCTATCCTCTTAAAAAACACTTGCTGACACCAGAGATTGAGTAAAGGGCGACCCGATCAAATTGAGTGGATGCAGTTGTTGATTTGTGCAAGCGGGTCGCCCCTACACAAAGACAAAATCAGGTGTATGTCAATGTTTTTAATTGTAAAATCTATTCCACAGTTTACCATTGAGGAATTCCGCATAATAAAAGTCCGGCGGCACAGTTAGTTAACGGTTTGGAAAATAAATACCCTTGTCCTTGCTCGCAGTTTAGTCGTTTCAATTCAGTCAATTGTTCGAGAGTTTCTACACCTTCAGCAATCACATCCATTCTTAAAATATGAGCGAGAGTAATAATAGTTCTGATAATTTCAGTATTACGATTTTTGGGATTCATCTGGCTAACAAAAGAACGGTCGATTTTAAGAGTATTCACGGGAAAGCGATGTAAGTAACTTAAGGACGAATATCCTGTGCCAAAGTCATCCACTGACAACTGGATATTTCTGGCTCTCAATTGCAGCAGCATCTTGGTGACTGTTTCAGCATTTTCCATTAAGATACTTTCAGTAATTTCTAGCTTCAAAAAACTGCCATCTAAACCTGTCTCTGCTAAAATATGATCGATTTGCTCAATTAAATCCGGATCTTTAATCTGTTTGCCCGATAAATTGACACTCATTTTCAAGGGTTCTGGTGTAGGAAATTGGGTTTGCCACATCCGCAGTTGACGACAAGCTTCATAGAGTACCCACTCTCCCAGAGGAATAATCAGTCCAGTGTCTTCAGCGACTGGGATAAACTCTATCGGTAAGACTAAACCTCGTTCTGGATGTCGCCAACGCACCAGTGCCTCAAATCCGGTCAGCGTACCTGTTGCTAATAAGGTAATCGGTTGATAATAGACTTCAAATTCCTGCCTTTCCAATGCTCGTCGCAAGTCATTCTCCAATGTCAATAATTGTAGGGCGCGAGCATGCATAATTTTATCAAAGATTTCATGACGGGCTTTACCTAATTCTTTCGCCCGATACATGGCAATATCAGCATCCCGCAAGATATCTTCGCTGCGCTCATATCCTGTGGAACTGAGGGCAATGCCAATACTAGCACTCGTAAACACTTCATGATTGTTCAGGTTTAAGGGGGATTTTAAGATTACCTGAATCCGCTCAGCTACACGAGTGGCATCTTTAATATCTTTGATATCTTCTAGGAGGATCGTAAACTTATCTCCACTTAAATGAGCAACGGTATCAGTATTTCGTAAACATTTTTCTAGCTGGCGGGCGGTGGCAATTAGGAGTTGGTCGCCGACATCATGTCCCAAGCTATCATTCACTACTTTAAATCGATCCAAATCCAGGAATAGAACCGCAAATAAATAATCCTGATTTCGTTTGGCTAATTTAATGGCATGATCAACACGCTCCATAAATAGAGTACGATTCGGTAACTTGGTTAAGTTATCATGTAAAGCATCATGGCATAACTGTTCTTCTACTGTTTTGCGGGGAGTAATATCACTAATCGAGAAAACAAAATGGGTAATAATTCCGTCGGCATCTTTTAAGGGAGCGCCATTAATGGAAAGGTATTTACGTGTACCATCCGCCCATTCAATCGCGTGCTGGACATCGAAAACGGGTTGACCTGTTGCCATAACCTGTCGGAATGGCAGTTGTTCCTCTGGAAAAGGTCCGCCTTGAAAATCAGTAATCTTCCAAGTGGGAGAGTTGTATGGGCGTTCTACTACTTCGGATTGAGTCAAACCGAGGACTTGCTGCGATCGCGCGTTGGCAAAGATAATGTTACCTTGAGTATCAACAACTGTAATCGCGGCGACACTGGTTTGCATGATGCCCTGGAGTAGGTCGTTTTCGGGGCAGAGTTGGGCTTCGATTTGTTTACGTTTGCTGATATCGGTGGCAATCCCATCAATCCGAATCACAGTACCTGTCTCATCCGCGATCGCACAGACGCGATTGTGTATCCAGCGCACTTCTCCATTGGGTCGGACAATTCTGTATTCTAAGGCTTGATTACCGCTTTCTCCTAAACTCTGAAACACCTGCTCAACTCGCTGACGATCATCGGGATGAATCATCAACTGCCATAGAGTTGCCTGATCATACAGTTCACAAATGGTTCTGCCCAAAATAGTCTCGGCAGCTTGATTAATATACAGTAGCTTATAAGTTTGGGCTGACGCTGACCAAACGATGTCGTCTAAAGAATTGAGAATAGCCGGGATTAGCTGGTGTCTTTGTGGCGACTTGGGTTCTATCCGATTATCTTGAGTAATGTTCATACCTAATTGTTTGTGCCAATGAGTTCTATCGGCGTCCCAAACAACCTCTTTCGAGACAGCCTCTAAATAACTATATTGAATTCATTAATGATTAAACAGGGAGCGACTTATCCCGGTATCAGCGAATACCTTGACGCCATTGAGATAACCGTTGCTGTGCCAACTCGTCAAGAGAATGAACTAAAAAACGACCGCGAGATTGTTTGGGCGATCGTTGTTGGCGGCGTACTCCACGACTTGTGCAATGGACGTCGCTAATTAACTGTTGCGAGGACATCCATTCTGCTCCATACCCGGTCACTGTTAGCCGTTGCGCCCGATCTGAAGTCGCCACAATTAATCGTTGTCTGAATGGCTTAGGCTTACTCCGAAAAGCCGCACAAAATTTTTCGATGTAGCTATCGGCGGTCTGCCCAAAATCCGTATAACAGATTGATACATGGGGGGTTAAATCTTCGTGGCGAGTCCCGGTCTTTTGGTAGTGAGCATCAAAGACGACTTGAGTTTTATAGCCGCGAAAGGCGCTATAGTTAATTAAAACCTCAACTAATTCTTGCCGTGCTGCCAATAGTCCATGGCGATCGCGTGTCTTAGTCAAACTCGACTCGGTGCCGATGATGTTATAACCATCAACCAGTAAAACAACCTGGGGTGGAGGAGAGGGCATCTTTCAAGGCTAATTTAATATTTTTTGTTAATTTTTCTCAATCTCCTCTTTATATTAATTTATGATGACATTTTTGTCTCACCTAGAAGCCGTTGCTTGAGTCGCTCCGGTTCTCCCTGTGCTACCACCCGACCATTTTCCAGCAAAAATGCGCCGTCGCAGTAATTCAACTCTTCCAACCGATGAGTCACCCAAAGGGCGGTTAACCCACGACTTTTGACCAAGCGCTGGACTTGAGCCACTAGATCTAACTGAGTATCGGGATCTAGCAAGGCTGTTGGCTCATCCAATAAAAGGATCTCTGACTGACGCGCGATCGCACCCGCAATAGCAATACGCTGCTTTTGTCCCCCACTGAGAGCGTAAATCGGGCGTCGTTGTAAATCCAGCAGATTGACCGCGGCTAAGGCTTCGGTGACTCGGGCGCGAACTTGTGCGATGGAAAGCTTCTCCTCCACCAGTCCAAACGCCACATCTGCACCTACAGTCGGCATAACTAGCTGATGGTCAGGGTTTTGGAAGACGAATCCGATTAATCCTTCAATCTGTATCTCACCCGAATCAGGTGACAATAATCCAGCCAGCAACCGCAGCAACGTCGATTTACCACTGCCATTCGTCCCCAAGAGCATCCAAAACTCACCCTTGGGAACTTCTAGCGAGCAAGCGTCTAAAACCGATGCTCCACTAGACCAACTGAAGCATAGATCCTGTACCGTAATTGCGGTTTGAACCATGACGTTGGCGATGTGTTAACTACTGTTGTTCTTCCGCTAAGGCAAAGAAACCGGGTGTACGCCCTGCGCCCACAGCACCGGATTTCTGGGAAATCATCACCGCACTAATCTCTTGGGTGAGAACGCCGATTTTCTTATCGGACTGGTGTTCACAGGTTAGTTCTATGAACTCGGGTTTACCCGAACTCATGGCTTGCATAATTTCCTGGTAAGTTTCTTCCGCCGCTTCTGCTGACTTCCGTTGCACGGATAAGGGGAAGGGTGTGTTTTTCAAAGTTAAGTCGATCGTGAACATGCTACTCTCAAGCGCGATACTCTCCCTCTTATCTTAGACGGGAGTTGGCACAGATGAGGGAGATGGGGAAGATGGGGAAGATGAGGGAGATGGGGGAGATTGGGAATGACGAATGACAAATGACAAATGACGAATGACGAATAACAGTGGCAAAATTTGAAAATTTCTTTTAATATAAGTTCAAGACCGTAAAGAAAAGTAAACTTTACTCACAATCGGGTCATTTATCTGCTTAGGCACAGCCTGAGTCAGTAGACCCAGTGAGAGATCTTTTCTTTCGTACTTATAAATTCTTGGAGATCTACACGTTATGACAATAGCTGTCGGACGCGCTCCCAGCCAAAGAGGATGGTTTGACGCACTCGATGACTGGCTCAAGCGCGATCGCTTTGTATTCATCGGTTGGTCAGGTCTACTCCTGTTCCCCTGCGCCTACTTGGCGGTTGGAGCTTGGTTGACCGGTACAACTTTTGTGACATCTTGGTATACCCACGGTTTAGCATCTTCCTACTTGGAAGGCTGTAACTTCCTGACTGTGGCGGTTTCCACCCCCGCTGACACCTTCGGTCATTCCCTACTACTACTGTGGGGACCTGAAGCCCAAGGCGACTTCACCCGTTGGTGTCAAATCGGTGGACTCTGGACATTTACCGCTCTGCACGGTGCCTTTGGCTTAATTGGCTTCATGCTGCGGCAATTTGAAATTTCCCGCGTAGTGGGCATTCGACCCTACAACGCCATTGCCTTTAGTGGACCGATCGCGGTATTTGTCAGCGTATTCTTGATCTATCCCTTGGGGCAATCCTCTTGGTTCTTTGCTCCGAGCTTCGGCGTCGCCGGAATCTTCCGCTTCTTGCTGTTCTTCCAAGGGTTCCACAACTGGACACTTAACCCCTTCCACATGATGGGAGTGGCAGGTATCTTAGGTGGAGCGCTGCTGTGTGCCATTCACGGTGCAACGGTAGAAAACACCTTGTTTGAAGACGGTGAAGGGTCAAACACCTTCCGGGCGTTTAACCCCACCCAAGCCGAAGAAACCTACTCCATGGTGACGGCAAACCGTTTCTGGTCTCAGATTTTCGGGATTGCTTTTTCCAACAAGCGCTGGCTGCACTTCTTCATGCTGTTTGTCCCCGTGACAGGCTTGTGGATGAGTTCAGTGGGTGTGATTGGCTTAGCGGTAAACCTGCGGGCGTATGACTTCGTGTCCCAGGAAATCCGGGCAGCAGAAGACCCCGAATTCGAGACATTCTACACCAAGAACATTCTGCTCAACGAAGGAGTCCGGGCTTGGCTGGCTCCTCAAGATCAACCCCACCAGAAGTTTGTATTCCCTGAGGAAGTTCTACCTCGCGGTAACGCACTCTAATAAGTTGGGTTTAGTCATCAACTTTGCTCCCCTGCCTTCGGGTAGGGGATTTTTTTCTGTTCATGGTTCATGGTTCATGGTTCAGAACTCAAAACTTGGTCAGGGCGGGTTTAAGTAGTCGGACAAAAGAAAACGGCACGCTCACGCCTGTTTTGTAAACAAGCCTCAAACCATTACACTTACATACAAATGACGAATGACAAATGACGAATGACGAATGACGAAAAACTTTCCTGGCTCTCCCTTGCCAAATCTAAATGGTGTGTTATTCTAATTAAAGGTGAATAAACACCAAATAACTAACGGATTAAAAAACCGTACAGGGATTAAGGAGGTGATGCCCATGAGCGATAGTAGTAAAATTATGGGTCATCTGATTGGAGTTAGCCGGCTGTGCGCCGGGGCTGTTCTCTAACAGTTAGCTCAGTTCTCTTCGGAGAACTCATATATTGAGAAACTGGGCTGGTTAAGGAGTTCCTTCCGGCAGTCTGGTTTCAATCAGAAGACCCGCTAGACCGCTCTCACTATAAGTGCTATAGATTTTATCTAGGTACTTCCCGTGAGAGCGGATAGTTTTTTGGGAATTTTTTTAAAGGTTGAAGGTGGGAGAAAAGGTATGGCTGAGTTACTCAGTGACGCAGAAATTCAAGAAAAAGTAAAGTCATTAGCAGGCTGGACTGTTGAAGGGAAAGAGTTACAAACAACTTGCCAATTCAAAGATTTTGTCGAAGCGATCGCGTTTGTCAATAAGATTGTTGAACCAGCAGAAGCGGCTGGACATCATCCCGATTTAGCGATTTCGTATAACAAGGTGACGATTAGTCTCACTACCCATGATGCTGGGGGTTTGACGGCTAAAGATTTTGAGATGGCTCAAACGCTGTCCAAGTTAAGCCCATAGCCGTGAAACGCTGATGTGTCAAGGGCTTGAGTACCAGTTAAAAAAGCTTGACATCTAGGACTGTTTGTGTAATACAAGCAGTCATTTTAGATATATAATTGGTACTATTAGCCAAAAGTTTACTGACTGGCAGATGGACAAGAGTTCCAAGATGAACCTGAAAATTAAGCGAAAAAATACCATCTGCCAAATAGACGATGTACCATAGGGCGAGAAGGGCAATCAAATTCTTTCTGTAAAGGTGTGAGGACAGAAGATGTCGAAATTACTGTGGAAGTCTCTACTTATTAGCCCAGCGGTATTAGGTGTAACCTTGGTTGCATCTACGGTGGGAGTACGTGCAGCCGATAGCGCCAATCTGCCTATCGCTGACAATCAAACAGCAACGCCAGAAGTTCAGTTTGATGGTGTTGCTGATATTAAGGTTTCAGAGGAAATTGCGGTCAATCCGGAACAGTTAAATCCAGCCAGTCTGGAGGTGAAGCCAGAGGTAAAACCGTCCTTGGCTCAAGCGGTTCCGGCGGCACCCAATGAGGCTGAGATTTTAAATCAAATCAATGACTATAGCAGCGAAGGCGGAAACTCCAGCGGACAAGTAACCAGTGTGGGTCAGCTACGCGATGTTTCTCCGGGAGACTGGGCGTTTGAAGCACTACGTAGCCTAGTCGAACGCTACGGCTGTATTGCCGGGTATCCAGATGGTACATTTCGTGGCAATCGGGCGCTAACTCGTTACGAATTTGCTGCTGGTTTGAATGCTTGTTTGAATCAAATTGAGCGTTTGATTGGTACGGGTGGTTTTGATGAGACTGAGTTAGTAACCCTGCGGCGGCTGATTCAGGAATTTGAAGCGGAACTGGCGACGCTAGGGGCGCGAGTCGATAACCTAGAAGGTCGTGTAGCGTTCTTGGAAGATAATCAATTCTCCACAACGACGAAGTTAAGGGGTGAAGTGATTTTTGCCCTCACCGACGAGTTTAATTCTGACTTTGACAACAATACTGTCTTCCAAGACCGGGTTCGTCTAGAACTTAATACGAGCTTCACCGGTCAGGATCGCTTGGTGACTCGTCTAGCCGCCGGAAATGCAGAGCTACTGAATACTGGTGCAGGTTTTGAAGCGACTCAGACCTTTAATATTGGGGACACGGATAATGATGTCGTTGTAGACTGGCTAGCGTACTATTTCAACTTTGGTAGCTCAAAAGTTTACGTTGCCGCCGCTGGTGGGATTCATAGTGACTATGCTCCTACCCTTAATCCTTTCTTTGAGGACTTTGATGGTGGTAATGGTGCGCTGTCTGCCTTTGCGTCCGAAAGTCCTATCTATCGCATCGGTGGTGGCGCAGGTGCGGCGATTAGCCTAGGGGCTGGTCCGCTAGAGAGGGTTTTGGGACCAAGTACGTTGACTCTGGGTTACTTAGCAGGTCCAGGTGCAGAAAATCCAAATGATGACTTGGGTCTATTCAACGGTGAATATGCGGCACTAGCCCAGTTAAATTTCAACCTTGGTGATCGGATTGGTATTGGTGCGACTTACGTCCACGGTTACCATAACGCTGGTAGCGCCATCTTTGATATTGGTGGTGGTGGTGCAGACGAGTTTCCCAACTTTGGTGAGGGTATTGTTGGTACTTCACTGGCTAATAATCCAGGTTCCTTTGTGGGGAACACCGACGACCGAGTTCCTACTGTAACTAACAGTTACGGGATACAAGCAGCATTCCGCTTGAGTGAAACAATTTCAATTAGTGGCTATGGTGCTTATACAGATACAATCCTAATCGGTCGAGGCGGTAGCGAAATCTGGACTTATGGTGCTGGCGTAGCCTTGGCTGACCTGGGTAAGGAAGGTAACGTTTTGGGAATTTTCGGCGGTGTACAACCCTACGCTGGAAGTATTGATACTCCAAGTGGGGATTTCCAACGAGAGGATGACGAGTTACCCTGGCACGTTGAAGCCTTCTACAAGTACCAACTCACAGATAATATCTCGGTTACTCCAGGTGTCATTTGGTTAAGGAATCCAAACCAGATTGATGATAACGATGATGCAGTGATTGGTACACTCAGAACTACGTTTACGTTCTAAGTCAATTCCGTGAACAGCAAAATTAGCCTGAAAATTCATTAATTATATGACCCCGCCATTGAGCGGGGTTTTTCAACTTGCCCAATCTAAACCAACAAACCCCACCGGAAAACCGGAGTATAATCATAGTAGTGAATTTTAATTGTGCATGAAACAAGTTCTGACGCTAGTTGTGCAAGTGAAAGTTGATATCAAACAGCAGCAATTGTTAGTTGATACAGCGAGAATTTTTGCGTCAGCTTGTAATTGGATTAATCAAAATGTCAAGCCAAATTTTACCAATAGAAACTCAATTCAAGCCTGCTGCTACAAAGACGTAAAAGACCAGTTTAGATTAACCGCTAATCATGTAGTTAGAGCTTGTGCCAGAGTAGCAGCTAATCGTCTAACCGCCAAGCAAAAAGGAAAAAAGGTTAAATATATTAAACCAACCAGTTTTGATTGTGATGCTAGAACGTTTCGCTTTATTGAGGAAGATTGGACGGTTAGCATTAGCACCACGGGCAAAAGATTAACTGCGCCAATTAGAGCTAGTAATTATCATCGAGGCAAACTGAAAGGGCAAAAGCCGACAATCTATCATAACTGAAGCCAAAACAACTCAATCCTTCGTAAGCCTTGAAGATTTAACGGGAATTCGAGAACGAACCAACCAAAAACCAAGAAATAAAACCGAGCGCCGACGCTCTAATTCTTGGGCTTTCTACCAACTAAGGACTTTCCTTGAATACAAGGGAATCAAAGAAGGAGTTGAGGTATTAGCCGTTAATCCAGCTTATACCAGTCAAACCTGTCATTGCTGTCTGCATATAGGACTAAGAAGCAATAAGTCTTTTCAATGCAGCAATAGCCGATGTGGATGGATTGGCGATGCAGATGATAATGGCTCAAAAATGATTGCTTTAGTGGGGTTGAGTGTAAACCAGCCCAGAGGCTCAGAATTGTTGGCTTGTCCGATCAGTTCTAGGGCTACCGAAAGCCCCCGCATTCTATGCGGGGGGTAGTTTACGGGTCATTACAATGAGGGAGAACCCTTACAAATCAGGCAGATTGCCAAGCAACAAAATATTCCCGATCGCTATTTAGAGCAACTTCTGGCAACCTTGAGACGCGGTAATTTAGTCCGTAGCCAACGGGGGTCTAAAGGCGGCTATATTCTGGCGCGGGAACCCTGGACAATTACTCTATTGGATGTGATTAACTGCCTAGATGGTTCAACCGCACTTAAGCATCTAAATTATTAATTCCCTGTTCCCTATTCCCTGTTACACACCGAGCGTGTTACTGAGCGAAGCCGAAGTAAGCCGAGGTGTTCCCTGTTCCCTGACCAATGACCAATATTCGTTTATCCTAGAAATAAGGTTAATTTACAGAATTTTACAGATTCTTGCTAAAAAAACGCATGAAATGCATCATTAACCGCCGCGCTCAGTTTTCTGCCAGTCATCGCTATTGGTTACCTGAACTGAGTGAAGCTCAAAACAAGCAGAAATTCGGTCGAGGTGCCCAGTTTCCCGGTCATGGACATAATTATGTCCTATTTGTTTCCCTTGAAGGTGACCTAGACGAATACGGTATGGTGCAAAACCTATCCCAGGTCAAAAAAGTGATCCAGCAAGAGGTCACCAGCCAATTGGACTATGCCTATCTGAATCATACTTGGCTAGACTTCCAGGAAACCCTACCCACCACCGAAAACATTGCGCGTGTTATCTGGCAAAAGCTAGCACCTTATTTGCCGCTTGTCAAGATCCAGCTATTTGAACATCCAGAACTTTGGGCTGATTATTTAGGAAACGGAATGGAAGCATATCTCACCGTATCGACTCACTTTAGCGCCGCTCATCGGCTAGCTCATCCCCAACTCAGTTATGACCAAAACTGTGAAATCTACGGCAAATGCGCTCGTCCCAATGGTCATGGACATAATTATCATTTAGAGGTAAGCGTAAAAGGGGAAATTGACCCACGTACTGGGATGATTGTCGATTTGGGAGCCTTGCAAAAGGTAATCGATGATTATGTCGTCGAACCCTTTGACCATACCTTCCTGAACAAAGACATCCCTTACTTTGACCAGGTTGTGCCGACGGCAGAAAATATTGCCATCTATATTCGGCAATTGCTCCAGTCACCGATCCAAAAATTAGGAGCGAAACTGCATAAAGTTAAACTGATTGAAAGTCCCAATAACTCCTGTGAAGTCTATTGTACAGGTGAAACATCATCGGTAGAACCGGACGCGATCGCATCTCCTGTTCTAACATTTATTTAGGCAGGAGTATCATATCTATTCTATGATGATGTTGGTCTATTAGTCAGCGATCAAACCCCTGCCCCTCCCTTCCATAGTCGTTAAGAGTATAGATCCCCGGCTTTTTAGAGAAGTCGGGGATCTGGGTGCTGTTTGGCTTCCGGATGCTTCTTTCCCACTCACGTAACGAGTGAATAGAAGAGGGGAACATTGACATTCTCCCACCGTTAAATCAAAAATTGTCGCGGGATCATTCTCGCTGATTGAGGTAAATGAGCCAGGTATGGCAGAGTTTGAGTATCAGTTTTTTGCTTCCACCGAAGTCATGAGAAAAACTTTTGGTAAGATAGGCGAAAGCTTAATATTCTGCCTATTATACCCATCCTGCTCAGACAAACGATAAAATGTCCTACTTGAGGTCACAGTAGAGGAACTATGGAACCGAATCCACAAAAATCTGAATATACTGAGGGTAATCCCCCAGAGGTCAAAACGGCTCAAGCCGACGCTACAAAAAGCCCAGAGTCTAAAGTAGATGTCAATGTTGACCAACCTGGGACAGTTGCCCAACTCCCGCCTAATAATCAAGCCAAGCTTCCCGCTGCGGGTCAAACCACGGATCAAGCTTGGCAGGAATGGGTACAGCCTGTGTTTGACTTCCTGTCCAAACTGCCGGCGATAATCAGTGCATTTTATTACGAATACCAACAAGCCATCATTTTGATTGGTTTAGTGATAGCCGGCTTTATCACCGTGTATGTTACCCTAGCTGTACTGGATGCCATTAACGACATTCCTTTATTAGCCCCAATTTTTGAACTGGTTGGGATTGGTTACACAATCTGGTTTATTGCCCGTTATCTTTGGAAAGCTGAAAGTCGCCAAGAATTGGCTCAAGAGTTTGATTCTCTTAAAGGGCAATTGCTTGGCAAAGACTCGACTCAGAGTTAAGTTAATCTCTATCCCTACCTGAATCTCGGATTTGGGTGGGGATAATTCTAAAAAACCAGTCCTGGGACTTATGAATAAGGGCGGGTTTTGTTGTTCCGTTATTGGTGAGGAGGGCGGGTTTTGTTGTTCCGT
>NZ_JBKHHI010000128.1:0-15541 GCF_046539235.1 Coleofasciculus sp. | reverse complement strand
GGAAGACGATCAGCGTCGGGATACGGCTTGAACCCCAGGATTGGGAAAACCTCAATCAGCTAGCAGCCAGTCTGGGAATGACCCGCACGGAACTGATCACCCAAATATCCAGAGTCCAAAATCCACAAGACTTACAAGCGTTTCAAAAGGCGAAATATCTGGGGGAATCCTCAGCCAATTAATCTTGGAAACCCAAGAGGAATTGGCATATCTGGAACATAAGTTACCTCGATTGAGGGCGCGGCTTAGCTGTCTTCAACAGCTAGACCGGGATTTGCAGCAAAAAACCCGTGAAGACTTCGACAAGGAAGACAAGGTTGGCGATAAGGAAGGAGAATGACAAACAAGCGCGGTAGACCAAAATCAGACAGGAACACCAAGACAGTAACCTTGAGGCTCGAACCGAGGGACTGGGAATTATTCCGTCAGAAAGCCAAAGCTCTGGGAATGTCGAGATCTCAGTTAGTGCAGAGACTAGCCAGAGGAGAAATACGGATCGATTCGGCGATACTCACAGAGGAACTACTGCTGGGGGAATCATCCGCGAACTGATTGATGAAAATGACCAGTTAACCGTATATCACAGTTCGCAAATAGAATTCCATAACAACCGACTCAAGCAGCTAAGCAATAGAAGGGCAAGGCTGGAACGTCTTTATGCCGAGTTGCAAACAAAGACTGGTAAAAACCTTGATGATGAAGACGAGGTTAGCGACGATAAAGGAGAGAATGACTAACAAACGCAGCAACTGAGTTAATGATTAGAGGGTGATTTACCGATCGCACAGCTTTTCTCCACTCAATCCGATACAATAACTCAATTAGCATCCGGTAATTGCTACTAGAAACATGACCCAGCCAGAACGCCTACGCCGTTGGCGACTTCTCTTAGGGGGTGGAGACGCCGATGGTATTTGTCAGGAGAATGGTGAGGGAGAAGCCGCAGATTCCTTTACCCTTAATCCAACAGATCAAGCCATTGATAATGCCCTCAGCGCCCTCTACGATTCTGACCGCCGTGGTGGACTTGGGAGTTCTTCTCCTAATATTGCCCGTTGGTTAGGCGACATTCGCACCTATTTCCCCTCATCAGTCGTGCAGGTGATGCAAAAAGATGCAATGGCACGCCTTAACCTGCAACAGATGCTGCTGGAACCGGAACTGCTAGAAGCCGTTGAACCGGATGTTCATCTCGTGGCAAATCTACTATCCCTTAGTAGCATTATGCCCAGCAAAACCCAGGAAACCGCCCGCCGTGTGGTGCGTCAAGTGGTTGAACAATTGCAGCGTAAATTAACCAACCCCACCCGTCAAGCCATAATCGGTAGCCTCAACCGTGCCATTCGCAACCGCCGTCCCCGCCATAATGAAATCGACTGGAACCGCACTATCCGGGCTAACCTCAAACATTATCAACCTAAATACAGCACAATTATCCCCGAAACCCTAATCGGCTACGGACGCAAACGCAGTTCTTTACAAGATATTATCCTCTGCATCGACCAAAGTGGTTCCATGGCAACCTCTGTCGTCTATGCGGGAATCTTTGGGGCGGTGCTAGCTTCTCTCAGGGCAGTGCAAACCCGAATTGTCGTATTTGATACGTCGGTCGTAGACTTAACCGACGCAGCACAAGATCCCGTAGACTTACTCTTTGGTACTCAACTGGGAGGCGGAACTGATATTAACCGCGCCCTCACCTACTGCCAAGGACTGGTGCGTCGTCCTCAGGACACTATTTTAGTGTTAATTAGTGACCTATATGAAGGGGGAAACCGGGAAGAAATGCTTAAGCGCGTGGCGGCATTGGTGGGATTAGGAGTTCAGTTGATCACCCTGCTTGCCCTCAATGATGAAGGTGCGCCCATGTATGATCATTGGATAGCCGAAAAACTTGCCGGATTAGATATCCCAGCCATGGCTTGCACGCCTGACCAGTTTCCTGATTTAATGGCAGCTGCAATTCAGCGTCAAGATATTACACAATGGGCGGCTGCACAGGGTATGGTGCTTAGTAGGGGTTTGGTTACCAAACCCTGACTCCACTTTTGAGATAGTACCGACCTCTAGAACCAAGTTCCATAAAGGTTTTCAGACAGGTGACATTGTTAAAGCCGTTGTCACTTCAGGGAAGAAAATCGGAACTTACGTTGGTCGAGTTGCTACTCGCGCAACTGGAAGTTTTAACATTTCAACGCATAATGGGCTGGTTCAAGGAATCAGTCACAAATACTGTGCACATGTTCACAAAAAGGACGGATATTCGTATGCCAACTAAGCATCCCCCTCCTTTCCTCCCGTCGCTGAAAGCGAGGGTCTCCAGGAGGGAAGAAAGATGACGGCAAAAGGACAGTTAAGCCTTTGCCGTCACAATTTGTTATAATTTTTGCCAGGACTAGAAAACTCAATTTGTCAGGCGTTGCTGAATTAACAGCTTAATTCAGTGGCGCTTTTTCTTGAATCTTAACTTTACCGAAGTTTTCGTGAGAATGTCCACGAAAATTGCCGGAATTTACCTAAATTTTAGGGCAGAGCCTAATTTTGTCAAGATTTTGCTTAGATCAAAGCGCTAGTGACACCCGATAACTCGATCATGCTCCAATTGGTTGCAGTTATTTTTAAGATAATGGGCAATTGTGAAATTAAAGTGAAAACAGAGAACGAATTTTCTCTAAGGAAGGACAGATGATTGAAACAGACAAGTCTTATATTTTTCTGGCAGGCGCTAGTCGCGGGGTGGGTCGAGAAATCGCCAAATACCTGGTTGAGCAAAACCAGAAGGTTAAAGCCCTGTTGCGTTCCCCAGAGTCTCGCGCCGAGTTAGAAGCGATGGGGATTCAGGTGGTAATGGGAGATGCCCTAGATGCGGTAACGGTTGAACAAGCCATGCTGGGAGATCAACCGATTCAGGCGGTGATCAGTACGATAGGCGGCTTACCCAAGGATGGTCAACGAGCGGATTTTTTGGGCAATAAGCATTTAATTGATGCGGCACTCAAGGCTAAGGTACAAAAGTTTATCCTGATTTCCTCAATTGGTAGTGGTGAGAGTGCGATCGCCTTACCCCCCCAAGCGTTGACCACGTTGAAGCCTGTACTTATTGAAAAAGAACAAGCGGAGAACTATTTGCAGGATAGCGGACTGACCTATACTGTGATTCGACCCGGTGGGTTGAAGTCGGAACCTGCAACCGGAAATGGTATGGTGACAGAAAATCAAAAGGTGGCGGGAACAATTCATCGCGCTGATGTCGCCCAGTTGGTGTGTCAATGCCTATTTTCAGATGCGGCGAATAATAAAGTCCTGGCGGCTATTGATCGGGCGCAGATGTATGGCTATCCAGAGTTTGAGGAACTCAGCTTGACGTGAAGGGTTTGACCCAACGGCGCTGAATTGCCCAGTCGAGGAGAAAACGGGCGATCGCAAATTCGATGAGACTCTCGCTGACTAAGATACCCCAAACCAAAACGGTATCGGTGATATCCGGCTGTCCCTCTATTACCGCCAAACCCCGTACCAAACCAAACGCGAACACAACTCCCGCTTTCAGTTGGGGATTTTGGTCATCCCGGATGGCGTAGCGGTAGGTGACGCCAAATAAAAAGCCGGACAAAAACGCGATCGCGACTTTGATCAGTAGGGTAATGTTAACCTGGAACTCCAGTAAGCTGAGGGCAGGCGACGGGGTGGATAGAAGCAGCGAGTGCAACAGTGCGATCGCACAATAGGTTAAGGCTAGGGATAATCCCCCCAGGATAGCCGCTTTCAGAGATTCAATCCGTTCAGCGTCAGTTGGGTCAAAGGAAGAGTTCACGACTTTCGCTCCTGGTGGTCAAAGACGGTTCAAATTGAATTATGATAAACTTTGGAGTCATTTCTTAATCATTACTCATAAAACACGATGGATATTTTGTCATTAGGCTGGGTTGCCACTCTGGTTCTGTTCACTTGGTCAATTGCGATGGTAGTCTGGGCGCGTAACGGGTTCTAGGATATTGTGGAAGGTTCTGTTTTTACCGTCATATTTTTAGCCGCAGCGGGACTATTAGTCCTAGTGACTGGGGGTGTCGTTTACTTAACCGCCGTTGAATGGCGCGATCGCCGTCGCCGCGATCGGGATAAGAAACTGTAATCCCAATACTGTAGGGGATAGGGAAGCTGAAGGAGCTGGGGGAGAACAATTCCCCATATAGTAGGGGAACGGCAGTGCCGTGTCCCTACAAGTATCCCCCATGCTACCAAGAACATGTAAGTCCTAGACAGGACAATGATAAGTCATATTCAATGTTGAAAGCTGCTAGGTTTAGCGGTATAAGGAGATAACTGTACCTTCTGAATGCGCTCACATCTTTAGATTATGGCTTCAACCTATTCATTTGATATCGTCAGTGATTTTGATCGACAAGAGTTGGTGAATGCCTTAGACCAAACCAATCGCGAAATCAGCAACCGTTATGACTTGAAAGACACCAAGACAACCGTTGACTTGGGTGATGAGACAATTACGGTGAACACCGATAGCGAATTTACCCTAGATACTGTACATAACATTCTGCTGACCAAAGCAACCAAACGCAACCTCTCCCCGAAAATTTTCGACTACGGCAAAGTTGAATCAGCGAGTGGCAATCGAGTACGTCAAGAAATTAAACTGCAAAAAGGAATCAGCCAAGATATTGGCAAAAAAATTGCCAAACTGATTCGGGATGAATTCAAAAAAGTACAAGCCTCGATTCAAGGCGATGCGGTTAGAGTGTCAAGTAAATCCAAAGATGATTTACAACAAATTATCCAGCGCTTGAAACAAGAGGAATTACCCGTGGCGCTGCAATTTACGAATTATCGATAGAATCAGCAAGTTGGCGTAAAGATGTAGGGGCGGGTTTAGGAATTAAATCAGGAAACCCACCTCAAACCAAACAACGAAACCCGCCCTAATCCCAACCTAAATTTATCGATTAACCTCAACAACATTTAGGCTCGCATCCCTTACTAAGAAACCAATCTAATCCATCATTGCTTTGGGGTTATCATTAAAACTCATTAAATTCAAATGCTCCGGATTTTGAATCAGATAGTTAGCGACTAAATACCCAGCAATTGTCCACGTTTGATACAGCCGCGCCTCTCTACCAATGGTTTCACCCATTTCCCCATCATAATATTCGGGCCACTCATCATCCAGTAAGTATTCTTCCGCCGTTTCAATCGCTTTCTTAGCTAACTCAACTCTCTGGGTTTTTATCGCCGCCGCCGCCAATGACCAAAGTAAAACGGGCCAACTTCCCCCATTGTGATACGACCAAGAAATATTTTTCGGGTCGCATCCAGTCACCGTTTCCCAATCCCGACCCACAACCGCAGGATAACAGAGTTTCATTGGCATATTACCAATCAACTTTGACCATTGTATTTCAATTAAATTCATAATGCTTTGCGATTGATCAGGAGTCGCCAAACCGGAAATAATCGCCAGTAAATTCCCCTGAGCAAAAAAGCGAAAATCAATCCAGCCGACACCTAAATTCCCCGCTAAATACCCGCCTTTGCGGTCGAGCCAAGGCAGAACCCAATCCGGTACAGACATTTCGTAGATATTAAATTTATTTAACGCCGTTTCACCAAACTCTTCGGTTTGGTAGCGATAGATTGCCCTCAAGCGTTTGGGATCTAACCAATACCGTTCTCGAATATAATTAGTTAGTAACGCTAAACGAGCATCAATTCCTCGCTTTTGAATATAGCTTTCATTTTGCAGCAGTTCATGACGAGCCGCATATATAGCTTGATGAAATAACGCCTGAATTTCCAACGGATGTCCATAAACCGCCATGCGACGGTCAATCATAAATGCGGCTTCGGGGACTAATAAGGTAGGCGTCATATCGAAACGCTGGCTTAAGCAAATATCTAGAATTAACTGGATACCACGTTGGAATTCCAGGCGATGGACAATACTTTCATCGGGTCGATTGGCGATTTGACACGCTTTTTCATACGCCCGCAAGAGAATAATCCACCACAATCCCGAATCAACAGGCGTGACTCTACCAATTGCCCGTTGACCAAAATCTGGCTCAATGTTTTGACTTGATGTCACCTCAAAACTAGCAGGCATCAAGCCTTCTCCCAAGCGAATCCCATCAATGAGCAGTTCTTTCCCTTGCCAGGTTTGCCTCACTTGGGCAAATAAACCTTCACCGTCTTTTGTCCATAGTTTATCCGACTGTAAGCCAAGGGTGAATTCCAAAAAGTTGCGGACAATTTCCCGTTCCCCTTGCATGAGAAACGCCAGTCCCGATGGAATAAAATCGCGGACAAAGCAGTGACCATAATTGAGTTGTTCTTCTTTGGGAGCAGGTTCCTTAGAGGCGACGGTACCAACAGGCTGTTGCTGATAACTCATAATCGAGAGTTTCAGTCGTTCTTGTGCTGCTTTGACCATCTGGTTATTCATTCAACTGCTCCTGTTTAGGTTTACCGTTGAAGAACCATCTGTAGGGACACGACATGTCGTGTCCCTACCCCAAGCTTATGGCAAACTAATCTTATCCCTACAGACTTGACATAACCTCCCGCGCCGCTTCTAGCGTGCGGTCAATATCCTCATCGGTGTGCGCCAAGGAGGTAAATCCTGCCTCAAACTGGGACGGTGCCAGATAAATTCCCCGTTCTAACATGCCACGATGGAAGCGGCTGAACTTGGCTAAATCCGACTTCTTGGCATCGTCGTAATTACGCACAGGACCGACGGTGAAGAACATGCCAAACATAGCACTAATTTGTCCACCGCAAGCAGGATGTCCGGTTTCTTTGGCAATTTGTAATAACCCCTCGGACAATTTTTTGGTGATTTTGTCAAGCTGTTCGTAAGTTCCGGGTTTTTGCAGTAACTCCAGGGTTTTAATCCCAGCCGTCATCGCCAAGGGATTACCAGAAAGGGTGCCGGCTTGGTACATCGGACCAGCAGGTGCAACCATGGACATGATATCTTTACGTCCCCCATAAGCACCCACGGGTAAACCCCCACCAATCACTTTACCCAATGTGGTTAAATCGGGAGTGACGCCGAATTTTTCTTGAGCGCCGCCGTAAGCAATCCGGAAACCCGTCATCACTTCATCAAAGACTAACAGCGCACCATGTTCCTGCGTAATCAAGCGTAAGCCTTCTAGAAATCCAGCATCAGGGGGAACAAAACCAGAGTTACCAACTACGGGTTCAAGAATCACCCCAGCAATACTATCTGGATTGGCTTCAAAGAGAGATTTGACGGATTCCAAATCGTTGTAAATGGCAGTCAGGGTACTGGCTGTTGCCGATTTAGGCACACCGGGAGAGTCAGGTAAGCCAAGGGTAGCAACCCCAGAACCGGCTTGCACGAGCAGCATATCAGCGTGACCATGGTAACAGCCAGAGAATTTGATAATTTTATCTCTGCCTGTAAAGGCACGCATCAGGCGAATGACTGCCATACAAGCTTCCGTACCGGAATTGACAAACCGCACCATGTCGATACTGGGAACGGCTTCAATCACCATGGAGGCTAAAACGTTCTCTAGCGCAGAAGGAGCACCGAAGCTTGTGCCTTTTTCTAGAGCCTCGTGCAGGGCACAAATGACTTCTGGGTGGGTATGACCGCAAATGGCGGGTCCCCAAGTGCCAACATAGTCAATGTACTGATTGCCATCGACATCCCATACGTATGCACCCTTAACCCGGTCAAATACAATGGGTTGTCCGCCAACAGACTTAAATGCCCGAACCGGTGAACTGACACCCCCCGGCATCAAGTTTTGGGCAGTTTGGAAAATTTCTTCGGATTTCGTGGTTGTCCAGGACGAGGTGGTAATCAAAACTGTCTCCTGTTATTCGATGCTTATCTCTATCAGGATAAAGTTTAGTGGTGATTCGGGAAATAGGGATAAAGGGATAAGGGGGTAGGCATTGGTGTCAACTTAGGAGCAGGGGCAGCAGGGGCAGCAATGTAGAGACGTGCCATGGCGCGTCTGGGAGCTGGGGGAGCTGGGGGAGCCCTGTAGAGGTGTTCCGAGGGAACTATGACTTGCATAGGCAGCAGGGACACCCTCGCTGAAAATTAGGATTGGCAAGGGTTATGGCTTAACTTGTCACCAATGCCCTGCGCCAAATTAGAGACAATCGCGATTAGAAATAGTTCTATCGGGTAGAGTAGTATTACAAAATACTGCACCAGTTAAATCAGCATCTTGTAGATTAGCGCGACTCAGGTCAACATCCCAGAGGTTTGCTTCGCGTAAATCAGCATTAGTCAAAAAGCTATTACTTAAATCAGCACCTCTGAGGTAAGCACCATTTAAATTCGCGTTATTAAGTCTGGCATTACTCAGGTTCGCTTCTCTAAGATTAGCGGCTTTGAGATTAGCACCATTGAGTCTAGCTTTATCTAGATTGGCACGTCTGAGATCAGCGCCTCTGAGTTCCGCTAGAGTAAGAATCGATTGAGACAGATTGGCTTCACTTAAGTTGGCTAAACTTAACAGCGTTTGGGTTAAGTTAGCACCAATGAGAGTCGCATTACTTAGGTTAGCCGCTTTGAAGTTCGCTTCTCTGAGATCCGCAGCCGTGAGATCTGCACCACCGAGAAAGGCGCGAGTTAGATCAGCATTTTTTAAGTCAGCGTTGCTGAGGTTAGCATTAATCAGGTCAGCATATTTGAGATTAGCATCACTGAGAGTCGCTTGGGTAAGGTTGGCTTGACTCAAGTCGGCATAAGTCAAGATACTTTGACTCAAGTTAGTATTACTCAGATCGGCATTAGTTAAGTCACAGGTAGAACATTCGCCTGTGTCTTGTAACTGTTTCAGATGGTCAGGATTTTCCGCGTTTAGAGGAGTGGCTGACCAAAAGGGCGTTAGAAGCAAGAGAATAGTCAGAATGTTGAGTTTCATGAATAATACCTCAGCATAGAGGGAAGATTTTTGTAGGGGCGGGTTTAGGAACCTGCTTTTAGCGATTGATGGTAACGTTTGTGCAAAACCCGCCCTGACTTAGTGTTAACCTTTCGCTTCCCGAGTCGAACATGGTTTGTAGGGTCTCACTTTCACTATTATCGTCTCTGTCTGTATTCACCCAGATGTAACTAGGGCTTGCTACATGAGTGTAGATGGTATACCACACAAGGGTTTAAAGCTATTTTTTGACCCAACAAGTGCTTTCCTTCTGGTGTCTGTTTGGTCAAAAACCTTGCCATGCAAGCCTAAAGCAGCATCTCCCCCATCTCCCTCATCCCCCATGACACCAGCCCATAAGTACTTCTCGGTAATCTGGGCAGAAGCGATCGCGAAAATTCCGCAATTTCACTGATTCTAACTCCTAGAGTAAGGAACTATGCTTAAAAAGCAAGGACAAGGAAGCAAACTCTCAGTTGTAGATGCAGTTCCCTGGTAGCTATCTCTAGCTGCCAGGATTTTTATTTCGATTGCTTAACGTTTGAGACACCTTGATTCCGTGGAATCGCGTAATTCCCTTATTTTTGGAAATTATGCTGACTAAAAAATCCGTATGAAGACTGAGGCGATTGTTAATTGTGATCAGTCAAAATAAAAATTACTGAGAATTCAAAGTTTGTCTACCCCTCTAGACTTATGCCTGAAGATACCTACCAACAATTACTCCAAGCTGCTACCGCCAGATATCACGCTTTATTATATCAAAGCTATAGTCAACTTAGTTTGGATGACAAAATATTTATCGAGAATTTCCGCTATTACAAACAAATGTCTTTGAATCAGGTGGTTCAAGCGTTAGACGATAACCTGAGGCAGCTCCAAGGTAAGGATTATTGGAGTGCTTGTCAAGATACTAAACTATTTAATTTTAGTATCGACCAATAACCTCCTAAGAAACACCCTTTTACATAAAGGTAGGGGAAATAGGCGACCCGAGTCAACTGAGTGGACTGGTGTTGGTAATTAGGCTAAGCGGGTCGCCCCTACAGGTTGTTGTTTCTTTCTTGTATCACGGATACTCACGTCCGTGGGAGGATCTCAAGAAAACCGCCCTTCGTCATAAAAGGAATGGTTTTGTAGCTTGTGTTACATTTTTGAGAAAATCTAGCATCGATTTCAATTACTGGACTCGTATTTTAGACCGGAAAAGGTAAAATTTCTAATTATGTATTGTTTAGTTCGTTTTAATAGACTTGCGCTATGAGCCTGAAAATTGATTTCAAGGCGGTGTGACAGCGTGACGATCAATCCAATCAATATGTTAACCTGGTGGGAATTTTATTCCAGATGGTAGATGAAGGTGAGCAATTTATTTTCCAGCAATGTGACGGTATAACCCGCTCATCCGCCTGCGAATCAATTCGCAGGCTAATAGCTCAAGTCGTCTAAAGGCGACTTGGAAGGTAATGTTGGGCGAACTCCGCAAAGAACTCTGCGGTGATGATGGCTTTCGTGGTAAAGTCAAAGAATACACAAAGAAACCAGATAGTGCGCCTTTGCTCACTGGGTTGATTGTCTCCCTCGTCGGCATTGCTGGGGCAAACGGATTACCCATTGATTCTGCGATCGCAACAATTATTGTCTTATATATCGTCAAAATTGGACTGAATACTTTTTGTGAATACACTGAACCTTAAACTGGATGTCACTGACTTAAGGGTTTGTAGTGGGTAATACCAGCGTTGATGGCGCTGAAGCGCAACTACAAACTAGCTTATGTCAGTGACATTTATTGATTTATACGCTCAATTAAACTAAAGCTTTTGCCGCTGAAAACTTTGATTTAGGAATGTCATAGGGACGATAGTATATATCAACAATTTTAGCTAAATCAGCCAAGGTATAATTCATGTCAAACAAGGATAACTTGAGGCAATGAAAAAAGGCAATATCCATCGTCAATCCCAGTTGTTGACAAAAGTTTTCTGAGAGTCTACTTCCATTAGTTTTATGCCGCAGATGCCGAGCGACAAACAGTTGTCTTAAAACAATAAGTTTTTGGTACACAACCTCGATAATTCTGGCGGGCGACTGCAACCCCGTCATCTCTCGTGTTGGACTAGGCTTATGTTGGTCAAATCTAAATTGAGCGTCTTTGAGTTGAAAGATTAAACACAGTTGCTGTACGATTTGAACTTGGAACAAATGTTCGAGTTGTTCACCCCGCAATGCTCCTTGCTGTTTCAGATACAATCCCAAAGGTTGATCTGCTGGACACAACTGAGCCAGTTTCGTGACAACACGGTTACTCACCCACTCGTATTGCTGAATCAGCGAGAGTAAACCTTGATCATTCAACTGGTTAGTAGCGGTGATAACATTACCATTTGCTACCCAAATATAATAAGACGACGCATCTATTGACTCCGATCGCGATCGCAGCATCAGTACGCCGCTTTTGTTCCCCTGATCGATAAATCGAAAAATTTCCGACAGAGAAAAATCCGAAAGAAACCCTGTAATGGACATGGCTGGTGAATTGAACCCCTACAACTATTGTCTCGATTAACGGTTGAACTCAATCGCGATCGCCAAATCCGGTCAGATCACGATTTATAATGAGTGGGTGTTGTTGTTGGCGATCTTGCTCTGTGACCCAAACTCCCCTTCCTAATCCCCGCTCCTCTACCGATGTGGTAAACGAACAACCGGATGCCTTAGGGCGTTTCGGCAAATTTGGTGGCAAGTATGTGCCGGAAACCCTAATGCCTGCGCTGTTCGAGTTAGAGCAGTCGTTTAAACAGTACCGCAACCACCCCGATTTTCAGCAGGAATTACAACAGTTATTACGCGATTATGTCGGGCGTCCTAGTCCTCTATATTTTGCTGAGCGTTTAACCGCCCACTATGCCAGACCCGATGGCGGTGGAGCGCAAATTTATTTGAAACGGGAAGACTTAAATCATACTGGCGCTCATAAGATCAATAATGCCTTAGCCCAAGTCTTATTAGCCAAGCGGATGGGCAAAAAACGGATTATAGCAGAAACCGGGGCAGGTCAACATGGTGTGGCAACGGCAACGGTTTGTGCGCGGTTCGGCTTGGAATGCATTATCTATATGGGTGTTCAGGATATGGAACGCCAAGCCCTGAACGTGTTTCGGATGCGGCTCATGGGTGCGAAAGTTCAACCCGTTGCGGCGGGAACGGGTACGCTCAAAGATGCCACCTCGGAAGCGATTCGCGACTGGGTAACTAATGTGGAAACCACCCATTACATCCTCGGTTCAGTCGCAGGTCCCCATCCCTATCCCTTGATCGTGCGTGACTTTCAGGCAATTATTGGTCAAGAAACCCGCAGGCAATGTCAAGAGAAATGGGGTGGCTTACCGGATATCTTGTTAGCTTGTGTCGGTGGCGGTTCCAATGCAATGGGACTCTTCCACGAATTTGTTAACGAATCCAGTGTCCGGTTAATTGGTGTTGAAGCGGCTGGGGAAGGCGTCACGTCTACCAAGCACGCCGCGACTCTAACCTTAGGGCGTCCCGGTGTACTGCATGGGGCAATGAGCTATTTACTCCAAGATACCGATGGTCAAGTGGTGGAAGCCCATTCCGTTAGTGCGGGACTCGATTATCCGGGTGTTGGACCTGAACACAGTTATTTGAAAGATAGCGGTCGAGCAGAATACTATAGCGTCAGCGACCAAGACGCGATCGCAGCGTTTCGCCAGTTATCGGAACTCGAAGGGATTATTCCCGCCCTAGAAACCGCCCACGCGATCGCGTATCTAGAAACCCTGTGTCCTCAACTTCAGGGTAGTCCTAAAATTGTGATTAACTGTTCAGGTCGCGGTGATAAAGATGTACAAACCGTTGGTAAGTTGATTCAGTTAGACTCCTAGGATTAAACAGTGCGGTCAACGTCTCTTTTGGTCATGAGTGGATTCCTGCTGCTAAAGTTAGGACTCAGTAGCTGTGATTCGGTGTTGAGTGTCAATCAAACCCCAGTGAGTCAAACTGAATCTCCGGCAACAGTTTCTCAACAGCCAAATGACGGTGAATCCACCAATTGGGAAGGGTTGGTGCATCAACAGATTAATCAGTATCGCCAGTCCCAAAACCTGCCCCCATTAACCTTAGACGCAAGCATTAGCAAGGAAGCCAGACGCCACAGTCAGGCAATGGCAACCGGGCGTGTCCCGTTGGGTCATGGGGGATTTGAACAACGAGTCCGGGCGATCGCCCAATCCATGTCCTATCGTCAAGCGGCGGAAAATGTCGCCTATAATCAGGGCTATTCTGACCCGGCGACACAGGCGGTGCAAGGCTGGTTAAAAAGCCCAGGACATCGAAAAAATATTGAAGGGGACTTTGATGTCACCGGGATTGGCGTGAGCAAAAATGCCAAGGGAGACTATTACTTTACCCAGATTTTCATCAAGCAGCAGTAGTTTGTCCTATGTTCATTATTGATAATTCCTAATCGAGATATCTGATGACTCATCCACCCATCGAGAAAGACGTGGCAGAATTTCAAGTGTGCGATCGCGACCTTCCCGACGCCCGGCTAAAGACCTATCTAACCGCTGAGGCGATTGCTGTTGATACGGAAACCATGGGGCTAATCTATCAGCGCGATCGCTTGTGTCTGGTGCAACTGTGCGACCCCCAAGACCGAGTCACTGTGATCCGCATTGATAAAAAACAAACCGAAGCCCCCAATCTGAAGCAGTTGCTGGAAGCCCAGACTGTCTTAAAAGTCTTTCACTTTGCCCGTTTCGATCTCGCCATCTTACGCCAAAATCTGGACATCTACGTCCAACCTGTATTTTGTACGAAAATTGCCAGTAAACTTGCCCGTACCTATACCAACCGCCACGGGCTGAAGGATTTAGTCATGGATCTCGAACAGGTGGAACTGGATAAAAGTTCCCAGAGTTCAGATTGGGGGAATCCCAATAACCTTTCTGATGAACAACTTCGCTATGCGGCGAATGATGTCCGTTATTTGCTGTCTGTGCGGCAGAAACTGATTGCTATGTTGCAACGAGAAGAGCGTTGGCAACTTGCCCAACAGTGCTTTGAGGCGTTATCCGTGATGGTGTCTTTGGATTTGCTCCTCTATCGAGATATCTTTGAACATTAAGACACCATTACCTAGAGTGCCTCTTTTGCTCAAGGGTGGATGAACCGAATTCCACCCAGAGTGATAACTGCTAGGATAAAAAAAAGGAAGTGTCAATAAGATTGCTGGATTTACGAGTTTCCCATGCCCATGACTGCTCAAGTTATAGTCGAAAAGAAAAAACTAGACAACCCGCCGCTAGAGATTCACTATCTGGGCGATCGCGTTCTGCGTCAACCAGCGAAACGGGTTGCTAAAGTAGACCAAAGCATCCGACAGTTAGCGCATCAGATGCTGCAAACCATGTATAGCGCAGATGGTATCGGCTTGGCAGCACCACAGGTTGGGGTGAATAAACAAATCATTGTCATCGACTGCGAACCGGATAACCCAGAAAATCCCCCCTTGATTCTGATCAACCCCACGATTAAGCGTTTTGGTCAGAGTATATGTGATGCTCAAGAAGGGTGTTTAAGTGTTCCTGGCGTCTATTTAGATGTCAAACGTCCGGTAGAGGTGGAAGTTGCCTACAAAGATGAGAATGGACGTCCGAAACGATTAAAGGCAGATGGTTTACTATCTCGCGCCATTCAACATGAAATGGATCACCTGACTGGGGTTATGTTTGTGGATCGGGTGGAAAATGGATTGGTTTTGGCAGAAGAACTGCAAAAGTATGGCTTTTCTACCCAAGCGGTCAAACCTTTTAATTCTTAGGAAATCTCAGCATAATTGTGCTAATGTCTTGTCCATGGAGCAATCCATGGACTTTTTACCAATTGGCTTGGTTTTTTAGTATTTTTCATTAGGTTTAATTGATTCAACAACCCCACGCTACTAACGTGGAGCGTGGGGATTGCCAGAGACAGGGCTGGTAACGCAAGAGTTGAATAGACCATTGAGCCGTTAACTGGCACGTACTTCCAGGTGCTTCCCCAGCCTGGATTATCTACAAACCTACTTGTTTGGGTGCTCTAAGAGAGGACATCTTGTTAACGGTGGTCGAGGGGACTAACAACCGACACGAGAGGATTATATCTATGATTCGTGTAGCCGTTTTATCACCGGAAGGTAAGCCATTAATGCCAGCTAAGGCTAGCCGCGTTAGGCGTTGGCTAGGGAGCGGTAAAGCTAAGGTAGTTCACAACGACCTAGGCATTTTTCAAGTCCAGTTAATTGAGGAGCCATCAGGAGAGGAAATGCAGGAGATTGTAACTGGAATCGATCCGGGTAAGCTATTCACCGGAATCGCGGTTCAATCAGCTAAAGCTACCCTATTCCTGGCACACCTAAACCTACCCTTTAAAACCGTGACCAAGCGCATGAAAGGGCGGGCAATGATGCGACGGGGGCGGCGAGGGCGACGGATTAACCGTAAGGTCACGCAAGACCAACGCAATCACCGCCAACACCGGTTCGATAACCGCAAGGAACACAAGATTCCTCCCAGTATCCGGGCGAACAAACAATTAGCACTTAGGGT
>NZ_JBKHHI010000127.1:0-15561 GCF_046539235.1 Coleofasciculus sp. | reverse complement strand
CAATGACACGATTTGGGTGGGGACGCTTCGCACTATCTTTGAATTCTAGAGACGTAGCATGGGAGACGTAGCATGCTACGTCTCTACATTAAGAATTGTTTTTGATAGTCTGTTCTTTTCAAAATAGCTATCCTCTGATCTCGGGAAAAACTTGATAAACATTGAGTGACTGTTTGCGTCCTCTGAGTTGCACCAGCCCAATGAATTGAGTCGAAAAATGGTCTTTAATATAGTGGTAAGTTTCTTCACTGATTAAAATCCGACAAATCCCGCCATCAATTGATTTGTCATAACTCTCCAACCGAGCCGCAATATTAACACTATCACCAATGGTTGTATAATTGAGCCGTTGCTGAGACCCCAAACTCCCGGCGACAACTGTTCCTGTGGCAATTCCGACTCTCATCGCCGCCGTGGGACGCCCTTGGATTTTCCATTGTCGGTTGAGTTGTTCGAGTTTTGCGCCCATATTCAATGCACAACGAACCGCCGCGATCGCATCTTGGGCAATTGCTTCGGGTGTGGTACTGGGAATGGGAACCCCAAACACCGCCATGACAGCATCGCCAATAAATTTATCCAAGACACCATCATGGTTGAGTACACTCTCAGACATGGCTTTCATGTATTCGTTAAGCCAAACCATCAGGACTTCTGGGTTAGTCCGTTCGGTAATCCCGGTAAAGCCTTTAATATCCGTAAATAGCACCGTTGCGGTTAGTTGTTGTCCGGTAATCTGTCCTTCTTTGAGGAGTTGATGGCGATCGCGCCAAACCGCTTGGGCTAGTTTAGGCGTAACGTGTTGTCCCAAAAGATTCATGACTGCTTGTCTGTCTTCCCGTTCAATGCAGGCGAGATAAGCCGTAATCGCCATTTCTGACCCAATTAGGGCAAGGAATGGGGGAATTAGGGGAATCCACCATCCTGGCAAAAAAGCTAGGTATGAACCGCCCACCAGAATCGTACCCAACAAGAGAATACTCGCCACTAGATAGCGCATTCTTAGGAATGTCCAGCTAGACATAGCACCCACAGCCGCCCAAAAGACGATCCACACCCCTTCGACGGGTTCAGACCAAACCTTGATCGGGAAACGCCCATCCAAGGCTGCACTCACCAGTTGACTGGTAATCTGGGCATGGATGTCTACACCGTACTCCGCCGTGAGATAACTATTACTGTAAGGGGTGAAGAAAATATCTTTGAGACTGGCGGCTTTAACCCCAATTAAAACAATGCGATCGCGCATTAGATTAGCTGGTATTTTATTCTCTAGAACCTCCGTCAGTGATACGGTGGGAAATGGGTTGCAGCGTTGGGAGTTATGTTGGCATTGAGGGCGACGATAATTTAATAGAATCTGATATCCTCCTGTATCCGCGTTAATGTAACCGCCATCATTGGGTTGCATGGGAACAAATACCGCTTTCCCTAAACCCACTTTGCCTAGCGCTGGGTCAATGGGTTGCAAAGTAACCCCTTTATTTTCTAAATAGATCAACGCTAATCGAACAGGCAGACTGTATATTTCTTGACTTGATGCATCAGTTTGATTATTGTCTTGTCTAATCGATAGCAAAGCTCGACGCACCCGACCATCGTCATCTAATAAAACATCAATCGCACCCACCTGATTGCGTTCTTTTAATCGGGGTGGTGCATCAACACTTGTACCATATTCATCCCCTAGAACTTTCTGGACACCAATTAAATTGGGTGTCGAACTAAACACCTCAACTAAGTCTTGATGACCAGGTTCCACGGGTAAATCTCGATAAATATCTAAACCAATCGCGCTAGGTTTTTGGGCTTTAATATTACGGAGTAATTGGGCTAATGTGGCATCTGATAACGTCCATTGCTTTAAGGTTTGAATATCTGGCTCATCAATCGCGACAATAACAATACGCTGATCCAAGGTTTCCGTAGGACGCCAGCGCAAAAATTGGTCATAGGCTGTCCATTCCCATAACTGTAACCCTCCCATTGAACGCAATGCCAAGACTAATCCAGTAATGGTTGGAACTGTAATTAATACTCCACGCCATTGCCAAAGAAGCTGTCTCAGATTTTTAAACATTTTTGAGTTATTGGTGCTTTATCCGGCGTGTATATTCCCAATAACCGACTCATCAATTCTCTACAATACAGCAATCAATTAAAGGTTTGGGGGCGATGTCAGTCAGTCTCACGGTTGTTGACTGTAATAATTCGTTCCAAGTCAACGTGAGTTCCGGGTTGTTCGGTTGAGAACGTCGCAACTCAGCCAGGATTTTTATCATGTCGTACCAAATCCCTAATTCCCCATAGAGGGCAACCTGTTCCAGTGGTGTTGCTGTTTGTAATTGCTTGACTTGCTCTAGCTGTAGTTCAATGAATTGAATCTGTTCTTGTGCAAAAACATCTTCTGTTCGCGATTGGCGATCGCAAATGATCGCGACTTTCCAGGTATAGGTTTTGTTAGGTTCTAGAGGCGGGGCTTCCGGGGGAAGTTGGAAGCTAATAATTCCTGCGGTTTGTTTCAGAGGAAATGTGGTTTGATAACTATACTCTTCATCTTGATCCACCAGTGTAAATTCCGCTTCCTCCGCCTGGGTTGGTGGTAGGTAGATTAAGAATGTCGGATACTCAACAGATGTTAATCGGGGGCGATTTGGGCTAATACTGGGTGTGAGTAGCGTCAGTCTTGAACGATTAGACGCACTGGATTGGGAATCCAGGGTTGAACAATTGCCACGGCTGGCACCCCCAGCGCTGGAACGCCCATCAGGTGCGCCAGGTGTTTCGGGTGGCGGGATAAAGGATAGGGTTGGTTCGGGTGTCACGGGGGACGGTTCAGCCACAACAGGAGTCTGTAGCCGAGGAACGAAAGCCAGTCCCAAACTAAACGCGATCGCAAGACGGATCAGAGATTGAGGGGTGCTTTTTCCAGTCATGATGTCTAGAGTCCTTCTCAAAAAAGGATGAAAGGCAGTTGTTAGGGAAATAACACCCTAAAGCATTATCTTTTTCCCATTGCCTCTATATAAAACTATAGTAATTGAATGCATTGAGTGTCACTCAGTTAGCCTTACTTTGGCGATAACAGTCAAATTTATTGTGAAGACAGAAAAAATTACAACCAATTGCCGACTAAAATAAACGGTGCCCAGTAGTAGGGATGGTTATACCCTTGTTGCAATAAACTTAATTGAGCATGGCGCAAGGCAGTCGCTTTATTCAGAGTTCCCTGGTTCAGTTCTTGGTAAAACTCCACCATGAGTTGAGCCGTGGAATTATCTTGTACCGACCAGAGTGTAGCCAGTGTGCTGCGTGCCCCTGAGCGAGTCGCAATTCCCGCTAAACCTAGAGCCGCCCGCTGATCCCCTGTAGCGGTTTGGCAAGCACTGAGAACCAATAATTCAATCGGATAGTCTGGGTCAGCTTGAGTGGAACGTAGGATAGTCTCGAAGTCTTTGGCTTGAATTTTTTTATCCCACGCCAGAATAAATGTTTCCTCTGGATCAGAACTAAACTGACCATGAGTGGCTAAATGAACGACTGAAAATGGCTGGGTTTGGAGGTTATCGGTCAGGTTAACACTGGTAAAGTCCTGATTTAAAAGTTGTAAGGCGGGAACCTTATTGGTGATTTGCGACAATTCCCACTCGACTCCGGGTAGGGGTGAAAATCCAGAAATTGACTGACTCACGCCTGCGGTTAAGACTTGCAGCCGCTCTGGGATTAGGGGTTGCGGTGAGAGCAGGTGTAAGCTTGGGGCGACGGCTAGACTATAGGTTTCTACCAGATACTGTTGACCATCGTATAGGGCTGCCATAGGTAGATTCCGCAAGGAAGCATCCAGAACAAAGACTAACGTGGTGATGTTGCTTTGGGCTAATTCAGTCTCCGCCGGACGGATAAGCCAATCGTAGAGGTTTTGCGCCAAGGTCAAACGCTCTTTTTTTAAAGAGGTGGGTCTAAAGGATTGGCGCATTTGGTGAATGATTTGTTCAACTTGGACAGAGGAAGCCTGAGTCGCATAGTGGCGTAAGGGTTGCCCAGGTAAGGACAAGATAACTTCTAGTCGGTCGGGTAAAATAATCGGATAGAAAACGGCGGCGGTGGGATCAATTTGATCAATTTGTTGGGGTTGGCTGGTTAAACAGGCTTCTTGGAAGAAGTTATCCAGTTCTGCCAGTTGTAGGGATTCAATCACCTCACGGGCTTGTTTGAGGTGGGCTTGGCTGACCTCTTCTTCACCGGGGAGGGGTTGCAGGAGTAAGCCGGCGAACTCCCGATAGACGGGTTCTACACTTTCCCGGAAGGAAAATTGAACGGTGTCGTTAATGGCGACTAAATCAGTACGGAGTGCTTGCAAGGTGTTCACAGCTTGGTCATAAGCTGCGATCGCACTTTGGGCATTGCCTTGAGTCTTGAGTAATCGCCCCAGTTGCCATTGCCAGCGATAGGCAAGTTCTGGCGCGTTGAGGGATTGAGCTAAGGTTAAAGCCTGTTCGGTGAGGGTTTGGGCGTTAGCGAGTTGCTGAGTTTGTTCGTAGAGTTGACCGAGATAACCGAGGGCGTAGGATTCAACCTGTCGGTCATTCAGGGTTCTGGCTTGTTGGGTAATGGTGGCGAGTAACTGGGCAATTTCTGGGGCGTTCCCAGATGCATCATGGCGCGTTTCTACATTGCCCATCTGCATCAGGCTGCGGGCGACGTTAATCTGGGCATAGAGGGTTTGGCGACTGACGGGGAGTTGGGCGAGTTGGGGTTGAAGTTGAGTCCACAACTGGCGGGCGGTTTGAAACTGCTGGGTTTCTACGAATAAACTAAGTTGATTGGCTTGAGCCTGGAATTTGAGGGTCGGGGAAAGGGTGGTAGCGGCGGCTTGTTGGTAAAATTGGATGGCGTCTTCGATTTGGTGTTGGGAACGGGCGGTATTGCCGAGACTAAAGAGGATGGCGGTACTATCTGGGGGGGAGGGTAAGGTTTTCGCGATCGCCAAACTTTGTTCGAGGATTTGCCGAGATTGGTTTAAGTCGCCAGTAATCCGCAGCAGATCACCAAGCGATCGCAATCCGGCTATCTTAGTCAGGGAATCCGGCTGGGCGGTTAAGGTTTGCCGGATTTGGTCTAACAGGTTTCTTGCCCGCAGGTAAAGCCCCAAGGCTCTCATGGCTTGGGTTTGGTTAATTAAGCTGCGTGTGACGCCTGTTTCATCTCCGACTTGTTGATAGGTTTTCGTGGCTTGTTCCCAGGTAGCGAGGGCAAGTTCGGCTTGTCCTTGTGCCAGTTGCAGATGACCTTGGGTATTTAAGGCTTGAGCTAATATTTTTAAGTGGTTTTGGGATGTGTTTGGGTTTGGGGTGGAAAGTAAGTTAAGGCTGGTTTCAATCGCTTGATTGGCTTCATGCCATTGTCCCAACTGGCGATAGGCTAATGCCAGATTACTCAGCACCATCGCTTGATTTAAGGTATCGCCTTGAGTTGTAAAGGTGTCTAAGGCTTGTTTCCAGATAGTTATCGCCGCCGCATAATGTCCCGTTTGATAATCGTTTTTACCTTGTTGTACGAGTTGGGAGGTATTGGCGGTTAGGGACTCGATAACAGGTGAAGTTTGGGCAGTTGTCTCTAGTTCAGGTACAGTTGCTACGGTTGGGGATATAGTCAGATTCAACAACAGCGTCATCAGAGTAACGCTGATTGCCAAACCCAAATACTTGAGGAATTTAGGTTTAAACCATAATGTCAAAAATTGCGAAATCCTTGTAGTGCGAGCATCTTGCTCGCTACCCATTCCCAATTTAAATGCGTGACAGCTTAAGCTTTTGTCTTCACTATTGCCCATTCCCCATTCCCCATTCCCCATTCCCGCTTCGCGTAGCGCTATACCTAGTAATCTGAACAATTCGCCGGGTTATTCCAGTTTCCAGAAAGTGTAGCTGTAGGAAATTCAGCCACTAAAATAACCTGTCCATCCGCCGTTTTTACCCAACCTTGAGCCTCGATAATTCGATTGGGGGAATTATTTTGTCCCCTCTCCGTTTCCCCCTGTACCTGCATCTGTGTCTCCTCTGACAGAGTGCCTAAATCATCTAAAACAGTATCCAAGGTAAGTACATCATCCGGAGTGGGTGGCACACCGCCTCGCCCTGTCACCACAAATCGACTACCGCCATTCTTACCCATTGCGGGACAACCTTGGATAATTTGCCCCGTCGGGTCAACAAAATTGCTGGGTAATTCTGTCAGTCCCCGACTAGGATCAAGGGGGCTATTGAGTGTAACATTACCCGGAGAACCAAATTGGGAACTGGCATCAATATCATTCGTGCGATTTCCGGCAATCGCTGGACGTTCTTGAATCCCGAAAATCCCTTGACCGGAGATAGTAATATTGCCACCGTCACCCTGATCAGCTTTGGCAATAATATCACTACCATTCGCGCCTTCTGGGGGTAGGACGATTAAGTAGCGAGTATCAATATTGATATTACCGCCATCAGCATTACTAAAGGCTTCGGCAGAAATTAGGCTTTCGTTGCTCATCAGCAACACATCCGATAGATTTAGGTTAATATTTGCCCCGTCCTGGGCATTAGTGCCTCCAGTTTCTGCTGTCACTTTGCCGTGGTTGAGACGTAAAGAATTGGCAGTAATTAGCAGATTTCCGGCTTGTCCAGAGGGGCTACTAACGGTTACGGCAGCTTCATCCTGAACAGACATTTGCCCTGTTTTAATGGTTAAGTTACCTGCTGTACCGCCTTGAGTTGCTTCTACCGATAGGCGACTATTATTACTCACTTGCACCGAATTAGCTGGATTTGAATTCGCGTTAATGCTTAAGCTTCCCGCCTCACCGGTTTGAGTCGAGGCTGATATGGCACTGTTGTTATCAACTCTCAAGCTATCCAAACCTTCTAGGATAATCCCCTCACTGCGACTGGAGACATTAGAGGCTAATATCTTTGCCTCATTCTCTAGAGTCAACTGTTGGGTATTAATGCGAACTTCTCCCGCATTGCCACTGCTTGTAGCCGCCGCCGACAGTTCTACGCCATCAGTGAGGGTAAATTGGGGAGTCGTGACTAATACATTCCCCGCATCCCCTGTACTCCGGCTTTCTACCGCTAATCGTCCCTGTCCCGTAATAGTAATTGCTTGCGGCGCACTGAGGATTAAATCGCCACCTTTGCCACTTCCAGAGGTAGAAGCTGACACTTGGGAATCAGGCGCTAGGGTAATGTCTAGCGTTGATTGATCCTGATAAGGCTTCAGGGTTAAGGTTCCGGCGGGTGTTGGTCCCTCAGTTTCCGCAAAGACACCCACGATTCCAGCTAAATTCATCGTGGACGCATTTAACGTGATACTACCCCCTCCCTCTGTATTCGTGGCGGTATTCGTAGCAGTGGCAGTGATCCGGGCGGTATCAGAGAGGGTTAAGCTAGGGGTATTGATAATAATACTGCCAGCTTTGCCCGCGTCACGGGTTTCGACAGACAGCACCGGGGAAAAATCATTGACACCGATGCCGAGATTGACGGCAGTAGGGGCATTAACGGTAATAGTGCCGCTATCGCCACTGCCATTAGTTAAGGCAAAAAGTTGTGCGCCTCTGGCAATGGTTAAGGTGGAGGTATCGAAGGTAATATTTCCGGCGTCTCCAGTTCCTGTGGTTGAGGTGGTAATGGTGCCTTTTCCCTGAATGGTTACGGAGTCGGGAGCTATAATCCTTAAGTTGCCCCCAGTTCCTTCGTTTGAAGTGGAGGCAGATATCTGCGCTCCCTCCTGGAAAAACACAGATAATTTTTGTCCACCCTCATCGGGTTGGAGGGTTATATCTCCAGCACGTCCGCGACTGCTGGTTTGGGCAGATAAACGACTGGAAGAATCGAGCTGTAGTTCTGGTGCTTTGAGGGTGATGCTTCCTGCTTGTCCTGTACTGCTGGTGTTACTGATAATTCGACTATTATTGAAAGTGACTAGACCGGGGCTAGAGATTGTGACATTGCCTGCTCTTTCACTGCCTTTGGTGTCACTTTGAATAGAACTGTTGGTGAAGGTGAGATTGCCTAAGCTGGAGACATCAACATTGCCTGATTGACCTTCTCCATCGACATTCAAGGTGATGTCACCAAATGGAAGTTGCACAGTTACCTGCTTGCTCGTCAGGATGTTGGTATTTGTAAGCAATAAATCCCCTAGACCTGTTACCTGAACGGCTCCAGATTGTGAGTCAGAAGATAGAGTTAAGATTTGTAGATTACGAACGTTATTTTTAGCTTCTAGGGCAACGTTCCCCCCATTTCCTGCGGTTGCTCGCTCAGAGAGAGAAAAGGAGTTAAGGGCTGGAGAGTGAACTTCTGTTACGTACTCTTGTTTTACATGGTCGTAGCGCCAATCTTCAAAAGGAATTCCTACAATATCTCCAGTTTTAGCAATGAGGGAAATCGCGCCTCCCTGACCTGCCCTGCCTTCCCTAGAGTACGAGTAAGAGGACAAATCGCCAGCGATATTGATGTCGTTGGAAGCCTCAAAGCTAATTGCACCCCCATCACCTGCTTTGCCTTCAGTAGAGAACGAGCCAGAGGACAAATTGCCAGTGATATTGATGTTGTTGGAAGCCTCAAAGCTAATTGCTCCCCCATCACCTGCATTGCCATAATAAGAGGACGAGAAAGAGTTCAAACCGCCATTGATATTGATGTCGTTGGCAGCTTCAAGGCTAATGGCACCCCCCTCACCTCCATTGCCATTATTAGAGAGCGAGTAAGAGGACAAAGAGCCAGTGATATTGATGTCGTTGGCAGCTTCAAGGCTAATTGCTCCCCCATCACCTGCATTGCCATTATTAGAGGACGAGTAAGAGGACAAAGAGCCAGTGATATGGATATTGTTGCCAGCTTCAAGGCTAATTGCTCCCCCATCACCTGCATTGCCATAAAAAGAGTACGAGAGAGAGTACAAACCAGAGAGGAAAAAGCCACTGATATTGATATCGTTGCCAGCTTCAAGGCTAATTGCTCCCCCATCACCTGCATTGCCACTACTAGAGAACGAGTAAGAGAACAAATAGCCACTGATATTGATGTCGTTGGCAGCTTCAAGGCTAATGGCACCCCCCTCACCTCCACTATCAGATGAGGTGTTTAGGTTAAAAGCACTGATGCTGCCATTGGTCGCCATGAGCTTAATTGCTCCACTAGGCGCACTCGAAGGAGGGGCAGTATCGATATTACCAAGAGTCAAGCTAGCCGCTGAAATTAAAATATCTCGACCATTAGTTTTGAGAGTATCAAAAGCATCTTGCATCCGGAAAGAGCCAACTCCATCTCCATCTGCATCAGCTATCAACTCAATCAATCCTGTCCCAGGGGCAAAACTTAACTCATTGTCGTCAAGGTCGTTAACCCTAATGTCATTGGTTGCCTGCAAAATAACATTGGTATTTCCTGCTAGTGCTTCCAGTGCCACTTCCGAAATGGTGAAGGGGACAGCACCCACATCTCCTTGGAGAATTTGGCTATCCGTCAGTTGAGCATCCTCTGCTCCACCCGTTCCATTGGCAATGATGATATTGGTTGGGTCTAACAGCAAGGTTCCAAAACTGCCACCAACCGCGCTAGTATCAACAATCCCTGCAAAATTCAGCTGTTGCTTCCCGGATACTTCTACAAACCCACCATTTCCCCCATCAACTCCCCCACGGGCGCTAATCGTGCCATAAAATCCGGTCACCTCATCCGCCCAAACGAAGACATTGCCCCCATCGCCCGTTGTCAAAGCATCAGCATTAATCGTTACATCTGAACCAATGAAAGTACGCAACGCATTGGCAACGTCACCCTTACCCTGAAACCCTCCGCCAATCAACACCGTACCGCCACCCATCTCGGCAGACACATCAATCTCAGCATTGTCTAACAACCCCACCCGTTCTCCTAACACCTGCACTAACCCCCCTGGTGCGATGAGAGAACCTGTACTGGTAACAGTGCTGCCGAATAACGTCACCGATTCTCCTGAATTGACCGCTAAATTTCCCTGATTCGAGATAGTTCCTCTCGGCGAATTCGTCCCATACTGCAATCCCGGTGTGATATTAATCGTCAACAATGGCGGCGCTTGGGGATTCGTGGCGCTAAACTCACTGCCATCAGGAAACGTAAAACGATTAGCGCCAGAGGCGACAAGGGAACCGCCAATATCCAACCGGGCATTCTCACCAAAAATTATCCCATTGGGATTGATTAAGAATAGATTCGCCGTGCCATTTGCCCGAATCCACCCATCAATATCTGAAATATTAGAACCCGTCACCCGCCCAAAGATAGTCTCAATATCCAAGGCATTATTAAAAAATGCCTCACCCCCCGTCGGCACAGAAAACTCCTCAAAACTATGAAACAGGTTAACCCCACGCACCGTTCCCCCATCAATCTGGCAAATTGGACACCCCGTCACCTGAGAATCTACTGGCAGGGTATTATCAGGAACAACTTGGGCTGAAACCGGACTCAAATGCGCCAAAAAAGCCAAAGCCAGACTGCCCATCATTGAAACTCGAAATCTCGCCTGTGCCATAGCTGATCAAATAGAGGGGTAACTAGTTTCTCCTCTTACTATAGCCCTGGTTAAATCGGTCGGCAATAATTCAGAACTCTACCTTTAATCCGAACAATTAGCCGGGTTATTCCAGTTTCCAGAAGGTTTAGCCGTAGGAGATTCGGCAACTAAAATAATCTGTCCATCTGCCGTTTTCACCCAACCTTGAGCCTCAATAATTCGATGGGGAATTTGATTTAGTACCCTTTCCGTCTCTCCTTGTTCCTGCCTCTGTGTCTCCTCTGACAGAGTGCCTAAATCATCTAAAACAGTATCCAGAGTCAGTACATCATCCGGAGTGGGTGGCACGCCGCCTCGCCCCGTCACCACAAATCGACTACCGCCATTCTTACCCACAGCGGGACAACCTTGGATAATTTGCCCCGTCGGGTCAACAAAATTGCTGGGTAATTCTGTCAGTCCCCGACTAGGATCAAGGGGGCTATTGAGTGTAACATTACCCGGAGAACCAAATTGGGAACTGGCATCAATATCATTCGTGCGATTTCCGGCAATCGCTGGACGTTCTTGAATCCCGAAAATCCCTTGACCGGAGATAGTAATATTGCCACCGTCACCCTGATCAGCTTTGGCAATAATATCACTACCATTCGCGCCTTCTGGGGGTAGGACGATTAAGTAGCGAGTATCAATATTGATATTACCGCCATCAGCATTACTAAAGGCTTCGGCAGAAATTAGGCTTTCGTTGCTCATCAGCAACACATCCGATAGATTTAGGTTAATATTTGCCCCGTCCTGGGCATTAGTGCCTCCAGTTTCTGCTGTCACTTTGCCGTGGTTGAGACGTAAAGAATTGGCAGTAATTAGCAGATTTCCGGCTTGTCCAGAGGGGCTACTAACGGTTACGGCAGCTTCATCCTGAACAGACATTTGCCCTGTTTTAATGGTTAAGTTACCTGCTGTACCGCCTTGAGTTGCTTCTACCGATAGGCGACTATTATTACTCACTTGCACCGAATTAGCTGGATTTGAATTCGCGTTAATGCTTAAGCTTCCCGCCTCACCGGTTTGAGTCGAGGCTGATATGGCACTGTTGTTATCAACTCTCAAGCTATCCAAACCTTCTAGGATAATCCCCTCACTGCGACTGGAGACATTAGAGGCTAATATCTTTGCCTCATTCTCTAGAGTCAACTGTTGGGTATTAATGCGAACTTCTCCCGCATTGCCACTGCTTGTAGCCGCCGCCGACAGTTCTACGCCATCAGTGAGGGTAAATTGGGGAGTCGTGACTAATACATTCCCCGCATCCCCTGTACTCCGGCTTTCTACCGCTAATCGTCCCTGTCCCGTAATAGTAATTGCTTGCGGCGCACTGAGGATTAAATCGCCACCTTTGCCACTTCCAGAGGTAGAAGCTGACACTTGGGAATCAGGCGCTAGGGTAATGTCTAGCGTTGATTGATCCTGATAAGGCTTCAGGGTTAAGGTTCCGGCGGGTGTTGGTCCCTCAGTTTCCGCAAAGACACCCACGATTCCAGCTAAATTCATCGTGGACGCATTTAACGTGATACTACCCCCTCCCTCTGTATTCGTGGCGGTATTCGTAGCAGTGGCAGTGATCCGGGCGGTATCAGAGAGGGTTAAGCTAGGGGTATTGATAATAATACTGCCAGCTTTGCCCGCGTCACGGGTTTCGACAGACAGCACCGGGGAAAAATCATTGACACCGATGCCGAGATTGACGGCAGTAGGGGCATTAACGGTAATAGTGCCGCTATCGCCACTGCCATTAGTTAAGGCAAAAAGTTGTGCGCCTCTGGCAATGGTTAAGGTGGAGGTATCGAAGGTAATATTTCCGGCGTCTCCAGTTCCTGTGGTTGAGGTGGTAATGGTGCCTTTTCCCTGAATGGTTACGGAGTCGGGAGCTATAATCCTTAAGTTGCCCCCAGTTCCTTCGTTTGAAGTGGAGGCAGATATCTGCGCTCCCTCCTGGAAAAACACAGATAATTTTTGTCCACCCTCATCGGGTTGGAGGGTTATATCTCCAGCACGTCCGCGACTGCTGGTTTGGGCAGATAAACGACTGGAAGAATCGAGCTGTAGTTCTGGTGCTTTGAGGGTGATGCTTCCTGCTTGTCCTGTACTGCTGGTGTTACTGATAATTCGACTATTATTGAAAGTGACTAGACCGGGGCTAGAGATTGTGACATTGCCTGCTCTTTCACTGCCTTTGGTGTCACTTTGAATAGAACTGTTGGTGAAGGTGAGATTGCCTAAGCTGGAGACATCAACATTGCCTGATTGACCTTCTCCATCGACATTCAAGGTGATGTCACCAAATGGAAGTTGCACAGTTACCTGCTTGCTCGTCAGGATGTTGGTATTTGTAAGCAATAAATCCCCTAGACCTGTTACCTGAACGGCTCCAGATTGTGAGTCAGAAGATAGAGTTAAGATTTGTAGATTACGAACGTTATTTTTAGCTTCTAGGGCAACGTTCCCCCCATTTCCTGCGGTTGCTCGCTCAGAGAGAGAAAAGGAGTTAAGGGCTGGAGAGTGAACTTCTGTTACGTACTCTTGTTTTACATGGTCGTAGCGCCAATCTTCAAAAGGAATTCCTACAATATCTCCAGTTTTAGCAATGAGGGAAATCGCGCCTCCCTGACCTGCCCTGCCTTCCCTAGAGTACGAGTAAGAGGACAAATCGCCAGCGATATTGATGTCGTTGGAAGCCTCAAAGCTAATTGCACCCCCATCACCTGCTTTGCCTTCAGTAGAGAACGAGCCAGAGGACAAATTGCCAGTGATATTGATGTTGTTGGAAGCCTCAAAGCTAATTGCTCCCCCATCACCTGCATTGCCATAATAAGAGGACGAGAAAGAGTTCAAACCGCCATTGATATTGATGTCGTTGGCAGCTTCAAGGCTAATGGCACCCCCCTCACCTCCATTGCCATTATTAGAGAGCGAGTAAGAGGACAAAGAGCCAGTGATATTGATGTCGTTGGCAGCTTCAAGGCTAATTGCTCCCCCATCACCTGCATTGCCATTATTAGAGGACGAGTAAGAGGACAAAGAGCCAGTGATATGGATATTGTTGCCAGCTTCAAGGCTAATTGCTCCCCCATCACCTGCATTGCCATAAAAAGAGTACGAGAGAGAGTACAAACCAGAGAGGAAAAAGCCACTGATATTGATATCGTTGCCAGCTTCAAGGCTAATTGCTCCCCCATCACCTGCATTGCCACTACTAGAGAACGAGTAAGAGAACAAATAGCCACTGATATTGATGTCGTTGGCAGCTTCAAGGCTAATGGCACCCCCCTCACCTCCACTATCAGATGAGGTGTTTAGGTTAAAAGCACTGATGCTGCCATTGGTCGCCATGAGCTTAATTGCTCCACTAGGCGCACTCGAAGGAGGGGCAGTATCGATATTACCAAGAGTCAAGCTAGCCGCTGAAATTAAAATATCTCGACCATTAGTTTTGAGAGTATCAAAAGCATCTTGCATCCGGAAAGAGCCAACTCCATCTCCATCTGCATCAGCTATCAACTCAATCAATCCTGTCCCAGGGGCAAAACTTAACTCATTGTCGTCAAGGTCGTTAACCCTAATGTCATTGGTTGCCTGCAAAATAACATTGGTATTTCCTGCTAGTGCTTCCAGTGCCACTTCCGAAATGGTGAAGGGGACAGCACCCACATCTCCTTGGAGAATTTGGCTATCCGTCAGTTGAGCATCCTCTGCTCCACCCGTTCCATTGGCAATGATGATATTGGTTGGGTCTAACAGCAAGGTTCCAAAACTGCCACCAACCGCGCTAGTATCAACAATCCCTGCAAAATTCAGCTGTTGCTTCCCGGATACTTCTACAAACCCACCATTTCCCCCATCAACTCCCCCACGGGCGCTAATCGTGCCATAAAATCCGGTCACCTCATCCGCCCAAACGAAGACATTGCCCCCATCGCCCGTTGTCAAAGCATCAGCATTAATCGTTACATCTGAACCAATGAAAGTACGCAACGCATTGGCAACGTCACCCTTACCCTGAAACCCTCCGCCAATCAACACCGTACCGCCACCCATCTCGGCAGACACATCAATCTCAGCATTGTCTAACAACCCCACCCGTTCTCCTAACACCTGCACTAACCCCCCTGGTGCGATGAGAGAACCTGTACTGGTAACAGTGCTGCCGAATAACGTCACCGATTCTCCTGAATTGACCGCTAAATTTCCCTGATTCGAGATAGTTCCTCTCGGCGAATTCGTCCCATACTGCAATCCCGGTGTGATATTAATCGTCAACAATGGCGGCGCTTGGGGATTCGTGGCGCTAAACTCACTGCCATCAGGAAACGTAAAACGATTAGCGCCAGAGGCGACAAGGGAACCGCCAATATCCAACCGGGCATTCTCACCAAAAATTATCCCATTGGGATTGATTAAGAATAGATTCGCCGTGCCATTTGCCCGAATCCACCCATCAATATCTGAAATATTAGAACCCGTCACCCGCCCAAAGATAGTCTCAATATCCAAGGCATTATTAAAAAATGCCTCACCCCCCGTCGGCACAGAAAACTCCTCAAAACTATGAAACAGGTTAACCCCACGCACCGTTCCCCCATCAATCTGGCAAATTGGACACCCCGTCACCTGAGAATCTACTGGCAGGGTATTATCAGGAACAACTTGGGCTGAAACCGGACTCAAATGCGCCAAAAAAGCCAAAGCCAGACTGCCCATCATTGAAACTCGAAATCTCGCCTGTGCCATAGCTGATCAAATAGAGGGGTAACTAGTTTCTCCTCTTACTATAGCCCTGGTTAAATCGGTCGGCAATAATTCAGAACTCTACCTTTAATCCGAACAATTAGCCGGGTTATTCCAGTTTCCAGAAGGTTTAGCCGTAGGAGATTCGGCAACTAAAATAATCTGTCCCAATTGAGATCCCCCGGTTAAGGATAAGTTTCGCGCTTCAACGGTGATATCGCC
>NZ_JBKHHI010000126.1:0-15736 GCF_046539235.1 Coleofasciculus sp. | reverse complement strand
TTGTACCGATTCTACCTGGGGAGCCTCGCGATCGCGCCTACATAGAACAGTTCCACTATTATATAGAGAGACGTTGAGGTGGGAAAATCGTGATGCCAGCGCCAGAAACGAATCAACAGACAGCAACACCTACACCCAACCTCTACGAAACCGATTTTTATGCTTGGACGCAGGAACAAGCGTCGTTACTCCGCCAACAGCATTGGAGTCAGCTTGATTTGGGCAATCTGATTGAGGAGATTGAATCCTTGGGAAAACAGCAACGCCAGGAATTGCGAAATCGGTTGACGGTGCTGATTGGACATTTGTTGAAATGGGAGTACCAACCGCAACGCCGGAGTCGGAGTTGGCTGGCGACGATTCGCGTACAGCGCCGTGATACGGTAGAGTTGCTCAAAGACAATCCAAGCCTAAAGCCTTACCTTGAGGATGCACTGGTTTTAGCTTACGAGAACGGTAGAGATCTGGCAATGGGAGAAACTGACTTGCCAGAACGTAATCGCGACTGTCCCCGACTTCAGCGATAGCAAGTCGGGGAAGGATAGCGGATAATTTGCAGGTTTCAATATCCTGCAAATTATCAAATTGCTATTGTTATTTTACCAGATTAAATAGTAGAATAGGTGTATGCTAACACGTCGAACCACTTTCAGGCTTTATCCAAACAAGACCCAATGTAACAAGCTCCATTGGGCTAGAAAAATGCATTGTGAATTATACAATGCAGCAATGGCTAATCGTAGGACACAGTACAAACACTTTGGGCATTCTGTTGATTATTTTGAACAACAGAACTGTTTACCTGAGTTTAAAAAGGTTTGGACTGAGTATGCTGAATTAGGTTCCCATACGTTACAAGCTACCTTAAAGCGGGTTGATTTTGCCTATAAGCGATTTTTCCAAGGATTAGGTAAGTATCCTAAGTTTAAAGCGAAGCGGCGATATAGCGGCTGGACATATCCGAATAAGCAACGCTGGAAGGCTTTATCTAACGGACTTAACGGTTACTTAGAACTGAGAGACCTCGATCTAAAGATCCAGATGCGGGGACAAGCTAGAACTTGGGGAACGCCAACGACTTGCACAATCTTTTTCAGGAATGGTAAGTGGTATGTGTCAATCACCGTACAGTGCAACCCAACCCGTCAAACAGGTACGGGTTCAATCGGAATCGACCTTGGCTGTAAAGACGCGGTAACGCTTTCAACTGGCGAGAAAATTGCTAAACCCGATTTTATTCAGGAGGGACACAAGAAGGTTAAGGTAGCCTCAAAGCGGTTAAGACGCAAAAGACCACCTAATAGGAATAAGAAAGTCAAGGGGTCGAGGCGATGGAAAAAGGAACGTAAACGGATCTCTAAACTTCAGAGCAAGATAGCCCGACAACGGGAAGATTGGCTGCACAAAGTAACCAGTGATATAGTGAGCGGTAATAGCCTAATCGGTGGTGAGCAGTTAAACGTCAAGGGTATGACTCGGAAGGCAAAGAAGGGTAAGCCTAAGAAACAGAAAGCCGGATTAAATCGGTCTATTCTTGACGTTGGGTTTGGCATAGTCGGTGATTTATTAACCTACAAATCGGCTGAGGCAGGTGGGTTTTATGTTGAGTCACCAACTAGGACGCTAAAGCCAACTCAACGGTGTGCTAAATGTTGGGAATTAACGCCTAAGACTTTGAGCGATAGAGTCCATATTTGCTCTAATCCCGACTGCAAGCACGTCGAAGATAGAGATGTTAATGCTGCTCAAGTTAATGAGATTTGGGCAAGGGGTTTGGAACGAACCTCTTTAGACGCAGAGCTGCCTAGCTCTACTGATTGTGGAAGCATGAAGCAACTAGGAGTGAGGAAGCGTCAGAAACACAGACTTCAACGAAGTAAGTCTGTGTAGTTCATCAAACCTTTCCCCAGACGTGTCCCTACAGTTTGGCGGAAATTTTAGAGGATAGCTTTTATCCGGGTGAACCGAGTGAGTTGGTCAATGAATGGGAAAAATAATCTAGTATTGAACAAAAGTATATGTTATGTGGTGACGTAAAAGTGGTTACCTAACTTTGGATACTTCGGACCTGATATCACTAAACCCGCCCTGATAGAGTGCAATAATTTTTCGACAAATGACGTAGCTTGCTTCTCAAGGGAGCGAGTATGACAAATGACGAATGACAAATGACAAATGACAACCTACCACCAAATCAAGCGTCGAGGTGGAAAGCCTGACTCCTCCCACGAGTCCCCAGCTTCTTTGATAACAGTATCCAGTTCTGCGACGGTAAACTCGTAACCATCAGTAGCCGCTAGTTCCACAAACTCTTCCTTGGTTTTGAGGGCGTCGTATTTAGCTCGCAATTTTTTATCTTTTCCGCCTGCTTCGAGTAAATTGATCACATTGTCTTGAGACATCGTTGCTAACCTCTCTTAGAAACCTGGGTAATACCAATTCTGTAAGACATTACACTTGCTCTACCCCACCATTGACACCACCTCACCTGACTAAGGCAAGGTTAGGAGGTGTGACTATTCTGCCAAAGAAATAGGATGAGATAGCTCAACTTATGAGTAGTATCTCAGCCTCTGCTGTCATTTTTTGTATTTGAGATATCTTTTTGAAACTATTTTTTTCTGAGAAACATTGCAATTTATTGCTATAAGTTAAAAAAATTTACAATCAATTACATTGAGTCACAATAATGTAACCAAGCTGCTCAACAATTAACCTCACAACTACTCAGGCTGAATCACTTCAAAGTCAGATTCATACAGAGACAACATCAGAGGAACGTCATTCGGATTCATTAAATTTTGTTCTAAGCGGACTATCCAACGTCCTGACTCTTCACGACCTTGGATAATCCCCTGAATACCCGCAGCATATTCAGGGCGGATAACCCGAATTGAGGTTCCTACCTTGAGCATTAGCCAAATAGTATCTACTTTACCTTCCCTAAACATGAGGGACGTTCTGTTATTTTAACCCAATTTTAACCGTTTCTTATACATAAGAATACATTGGCTGACAGGTCTGTAGATCCAGGTTTTTGTCAAGGTTTCCGGACATAATAGTCAGTCATTGTTCCATCAAAATCAGTCGCAACGGGTCTAAACGAACGTACCAGGGAAAGGGGCGGTCTTTGAGATTCGCCCATTTTTCCTTGTAAACCTCAACTTGTAGGTGATAGTCTTGGGCGTGAGCCGGAGGCTGATGCAGTCTAATAGATAGTGTTGTCCGGTGTTGCGACTCGCTGCTGCTGTCCGCCGGAAATTTGCTCAGGGTAGCGGTTTTCGGTTCTTCCGGACAAACTCAGCCAAACTGTTAGTTAAAACGACGCCAAAGCCATCTATATTGGTTATACTGGGATTTTCTGTCTCAATCTTCTCGTTAAATTCAAAATAATCCCCAAAATCCTTGTGTCGCAATAATCGTGGGCATCGTCTGAGGCAATTTAGCATAATTTGTCCTGAAGAACCCTAAACTGACGCTCGCTTCGGCTCAATTTCTACCTGGATATCAGCAGGCTTGGCATAATAGGGAGCGGTTAAGACTAACCCATCTACGCCCGTTGCCGCATAATTGGCGATATTAGCGTCATTGATCCCGCCAGCCGCCAGAGTAATTAGCGTTGGATTCATAGACTTGAGTTGGGGAATTGCCTCCGCTAATGCCTCAACATTTACTTTGTCAAATTGAATCCCATCGATTCCTGAAGCGGCTAAGTTAAAGGCGGTAGCCATATCTTTAACTTCAACAATGACTTTCTTTTCCTTAACCTGGCGCTTAATGACGGGTAGTTGCTGAATTAGGGGGTCAATCCCACCCAAAAAGTTAAGATGCTGTTGGAAGATTAAAACAGTTTCTGAAAGTCCTAGTCGATGAGGATATGCCCCACCCGCTAAGATGGCTTTCACGGCGATGGGTTTGGTTGCTGGGATGACTTTGCGAGTGGTATAAAGCATTACATTTTGATTCGCCGCTTGTGCTAATTGCACCAAATTGTCGGTTTTGGTGGCGACTCCACAGGCATATTCGAGTAAATTTTGGGCAGGTTTCCAAGCCAGATGCAAGGCGGCGGCGTTTCCGGTAGCACTGAGAAAGGTGACACCTGCATCCAAGAGTTGACCCGTTGCCAAGATTGCTGTCACGTCTGCACCCACTTGGCGTAAGATACTGGCGGCTTCTTCGGTGCAGGCTAGAACGGTTTTGGCGCGAGTGGTAAAGCGGATTGTCCCCATGCGATCGCCAATCCCTAGCACCTGGGTGGTTAAATCAAAATAGGGAACGTCTTCTTGGATTAACTGTTCGATAAACTGCTGTGAGATAAAAACCATTACGTATGCCGCATTTTTGCCTTCGGTCTTCTAACTTGGCTATATTATAACTTGGCTATATCAGTTATGCGAGGGTAAAAATGAGTAAAATAATACAATTTATTGTTTTGATCAAAATATTTAGCAAAATCAGAAAATTTAGTTATTTTTGGTATTATTAGCTGGTGAACCAATGACTAAAGCAGGGATTAAACTATGGAAGTTAGCGCTCGCAATACCTTTAAAGGGACAGTGAAAAAGGTTGTACCTGGAGCCGTTAACAGTGAGGTGACTATAGAAGTTGCTCCTGGGGTGGAAATGACGGCAATTATCACCAAGTCTTCGGCGGAACGACTCGGTCTCGCCCAGGGTAAGGAAGCCTATGCTGTTGTTAAAGCGACAGATGTTATGGTGGCAACAGATTAAAGGATGCTTGCTTGAACATTGGGTTGTCCCAAATCCTCAGTTTTCACCAGTCAACAGCAGCCCGGAATCGTAGGGGCGCACAGACGTGCGCCCTGACTTAAGTAGGATAAGACTCCTTCAGGGCGGCGGCTATTTTGACTACGGGATTGATTTAAGATTAAAAAAATATAATTAACTGTAGGGTGGGTTAGGCGGTAACTCCATGAAGGGAAATAACCCTTTAATGAAATATCCGCCGTAACCCACCAATAATAAGGTAAAAAATCGGTGCGTTAGCGAAGCGTAACGCACCCTACACGTTATGGTCAATTATGGCGAATACAGTTCAACTACAAACCCTTAACCACAACCTAAGCCACTCCCGGTACATTCTCCAACTTTACCCGCCGCAACTTGCCGTTTGCCTTTCAGCTTTGACAAATCACTTCCTTCATAAACGGCTTGCAATCCCGTCTCAATAAAACCGCTCATTTCCACCGGAAGCACACCACACTTGGTCAAAATTTCTTTCGGGTTATCGCCAATGCTACTGGCTAAAATCGCTCGACAATCTTTCAGCATATTCGCAACTTTTTGCCACCGTTCAAAACCACTTCCACGGTCAGGGGCGAGGCGTTCTTCTACTAAGGTAAAGCCTTGATCGGTTTTCTGCCAAATCTGAAACTGATCCGCTTGACCTAAATGTTGATTCACCAGAATTCCTTCAACGGTTGCTACAGCGACATAAGGGCGTTCTTTTTCTTCAATGGGAATCACTTTCTTGGAACAAGCAATTAAACAACCGTGGAATTCCTCAGACTGATCTGCTCCTAAAAGTCCCACAGCATCTGCCCGACAGCGTGTGCAATGGCGCATTTGCGGTAAATATTCCTCGCATTCTTTGCGGATTTTCGCCATTGTAATTGCATCGGGTTCAGTTAATCCTTCAAATGGCGTTTCGGCTGTGGGATACATCGCCATGGCATTAAATAAATCTGCGCCTAGTTCTGCCATGGTTTTGGCAACTTCAACCACATGATGGTCATTAATTCCGGGCATGACAATGCAGTTAATTTTAACTGTAATCCCGGCAGCTTTTAGTCCTTTTACGGCTTCGAGTTGGCGTTCTAAGAGTAATTTAGCCCCTTTTAATCCCTGATAAACTGACTTTTCATGGCGTACCCATCGGTAAACTTTGCGCGTAATTTCTGGGTCGATCGCGTTGATGGTAACGGTAACGTGACTGACGCCAATTTCGGCAATTTCGTCGATATATTCGGGTTTGAGATTTAAGCCATTGGTTGCCAAGCAGAGGATTAAGTCGGGAAACTTTTCCCGCAGCAGCCGCATTGTACCTAAGGTTTCCTCTGGATTGGCAAAGGGATCACCTGGACCCGCAATTCCAGCAACACTGATTCTTGGTTCTTTCTCTAATACCTTTTCCATGTAAACAGCGGCTTGGGCGGGAGAAAGAATAGTACTGGTTACACCGGGTCTACTTTCGTTGACGCAATCATATTTGCGATTGCAATAATTACATTGGATATTGCACTTGGGTGCTACAGGTAAATGGACTCGTCCGAACTGTCCTTTTACCTTGACATTAAAACAAGGGTGATTTTCTAAGTTAACTGTAGCTGTCATGGTTTTCTCTCCTGAAGTGATGAGTTGAATTTTCGGAAACTTATCAAGACTAAGTTAGTGACGAATGATTACTTGTGAACGAATGACAAATGACAAATGACAAATGACCAAATCAAAGATAACCATACCCTACAGGTGAATCGGTTTGCTTCTTCTCGATAATGGCATTCACAATCCGATCTAACAGGTTCTGAGTGCCGCGATACCCCAGATGTAGCATCCGTTGTCCGCCAAAGCGATCGTGAATTGGGAAGCCTACGCGGATTAGGGGAATTTGATATTTTTTAGTCAGGGAATATCCTTTGCTGGTTCCAATCAACATATCGGGTTCTAGACTTTCAATTTCTTCAGCAATTTCATAGAAATCAAATCCTTCTTTAACGATTGGTGGTTCGGTGACAATATCAGACGTAACCGCGTTAATTGCGTCCTGAAACTGTCCACTATTTCCTCCTGATGCACATAAGACTATCTTCATGCCAATTTCGGCTAAAAATGCCGTTAATCCGACACACAAATCTTCTTCCCCATAAACAACTACCCGCTTACCAAACAGATATTTATGGGAATCAACATAAGCATCAACTAACCGTCCCCGTTCCAGTTCATGTTTTCTCGGTTTCGCACACCCAGAAACCTCTTCTAGGGCGTCAAAGAAGCGATCGCACTCTCGCAACCCAATCGGCATACCCAAGGCGTACAGGGGAACACCGCTGCGTTTAGCCAGAAGTTGACCTCCAGAATTACCTGTGCGTTGCAACACTTGACCGAACTCAATTGTGGCGCTAGAATGCCCCATACTTTGAATCGCTGCAATTGGCGTTCCCCCTTCGGGAATCTTTTCATAGTCCATTTGTGCGGGGGCGTCTAAGGTTTCGGAGATATCCGGTAGGATCGTTCCTGGACAATTAAAGTCGTCGAGAACTTCTTTTAAATAACGGATATCGGCTGGAGAAACTAATCCAGGTAAAAGATTGATTTTGGACGTGTTGATTGTTGATTGTTGATTGTTGATTGTGTAGGGGCGGGTTTCACGACTATCACTTTCTGTTGGCACAGATGTGACTAAACCCGCCCCGACTCCTGGGGATTGGGAAGCGGTTGTGGATTCTACTGTTTTTGGTTCCACTAACTGATCAATCACTGCCCGCACTGTGGCATGGAAACCTTCTATATGCGTACCACTATAACTGGGGGTAGAAACATTCAACAAGGTTGGCAATTCCTTGTCGCCAAATTCTTCCTTAAACTCTCTCAACAACCCACTAACATTATCACCGATGGTTTCAGTTAAGCAAGTGGTAGCAATTCCTACAACTTTTGCCCCATATTTATCCATGACATTGAGGATACCTTTTTTCAGATTAGGTCCTCCGCCATAAACGGCGTGTTTTTCACTCAAGGAAGAGGAAGCAATATCAATGGGTTCGCGAAAGTGACTAATGATATAACGCCTCATGTAGGTGGCGCAGCCTTGTGATCCATGCAGAAAGGGTACGGTTCCTTCAATTCCCCGAAAGGCGATACAAGCGCCCAGAGGTTTACACAGTTTACAGGCGTTGGTTGTGGAAACGTAAGCTTCGGTTTTTTGCTTAATTTTGAGTTTCTTCGACATGGTTTTATTGGTGGCAGCGAATTGGATAATGGTTTATCTTTTCAATCCTGGAATAATGGTGCGTTACGCTACCCTACCCTTAGGGAACGCTGCGCGAACGGGAACACGGCGCGAATGCTAACACACCCTACAACTTGAGGCACTAAAGTGCCTACTACGAACTACTACGAACAACCCGTTTTAACGGGTTTAAGCTTTTAGCCGGAACTTGAGTTCAAGGCTTGATTTTTACGCGGCACAAACCTCCAGACGGGAGACATGACAGTACTATGCACTTCTTTGGCAAAATTCACCATTCCCAGAAACCCTTCTAATGCTTCTTTGCGTTCATGGTTGTGGTCGCAAAATCCGAGTCCTAACTTATAGGCAATGGGTCGTTCTTTAACACCACCGACAAAGATATCAACATCTTTTTCTTTCAAAAATGCTGATAGTTCTAAGGGGTTAGAATCATCAACAATAATTGTGCCTTCGTCTGTGACTTCGTGGAGTTCTCGGTAATCTTCGCTGGTTCCGGTTTGCGAACCCACCATCACCACATCCATGCCGATAAGTCGGAAGGCTTTTACTAAGGAAAAGGCTTTGAACGCACCGCCCACATAAATCGCCGCTTTTTTACCTTGCAAGTCTTTGCGGTACTCTTGCAGTTTAGTATACAACAGGGTTAATTCTTCTCGCACTAAGTCTTGAGCGCGTTTGAGAATTTCTGGGTCATCCTCAAAGAATCGGGCAACTTTATACAAGGCTTCCGCCATGTCTTCTACGCCAAAGTAGGACACTCGTAGAAACGGAGTTCCATACTTTTCTTTCATCATCTTAGCTAAGTCCATCGTCGCCCCAGAGCACTGAACCACGTTCAATGCAGCGCCGTGCGATCGCGCGATATCTCCAACTCTACCATCGCCTGTGATATTGGCAACAACCTGGACACCCATGCGTTCAAAGTATTCACGGATAATCCAAATTTCTCCAGCTAAGTTAAAATCACCCAGAATATTAATACTGCGGGGAGAAATCCCTGTAGTGTCTCCTGTCCCCACTAAACGGAACATGGCAGTACAAGCCGCATTATAGCCCGCCCGTTTATTGCCCTTAAACCCTTCTGATTTAACCGGAATTACTGGGATATTCTTTTCTTGGCTAACTCGCCGACATATGGCTTCTAAATCATCGCCAATAATACCCACAATACAGGTAGAATAAACAAACGCCGCATTGGGGTGATGTCGGTCAATCAGTTCCGTTAACGCCTGATAGAGTTTCTTCTCACCACCAAAGATGACATCGCGTTCTTGTAAGTCAGTGGAAAAACTCAACCGATGCAATTCTGGACCCGATGAAAGCGCCCCGCGAATATCCCACGTATACGCCGCACACCCGATTGGTCCATGGACTAAATGAACCGCGTCAGCGATGGGGTATAAAACAACGCGAGAACCACAAAAGACGCAAGCACGTTGGCTAACTGCACCAGCAAGGCTGTCTTTGTTACATTCCAGGTCAAATGGTTGGTTTCCCTTGCGGTGAATTTGCTTTTCACGTTCTTGGAAAATAACAGGTTCCATATCGTCAGGCTCACAAACGTTGTACAAAAATGCTTTTAGAAAAAGTGAAAAAGGTGAGGTAAGCCCCGACACCCGCCAAGAACTCAAGTTCTTGGCTTATAGCTCAAGTCGTCTAAAGACGACTGGAATTCTCTCGTGTAGGGGCGACCCGCTTGTACAAATCAACAACTGTATCCATTCAATTGACTCGGGTCGCCCTTTACTATCTGAGATTTAACTAACAAACAGATAATCCTCAGCAGGTTTGCCGTCTTCTAAGGCGTCGAGGATTTCGTCAATAGCTTCTTCATCAACATTGCCGTACCAATAATTGTCTGGATAAACCATCATCACGGGTCCGTTGTTGCACAGATTCATGCATCCCGTTGAGGAAACCAGAGCGTCTAAACCGCGATCGGTGATTTCTGATTCGAGATACTGAATTAATGTTGTAGAATCCTTTTTCTGACAAACTCCTTTCGCGTCACCATTGACTCGGAAGCTGGAACAAACGAAGATGTGGTGTTCAGGTTTCTGCATGATAAACCCCCTTAAAAAGGATGAAAAATTAAGGATGATTTTTGAGTTTTTTAGGACTAACTCAAACCTTGGATGGGGGCGGGTTGAGTTACATTAGGCTGACAACAAATTATCCTAATTAACCCGCCCCTAAAGCGTTCTAGCGAACCAATTCAAACAGCTCATCGGGAGCATCCCGGTCGAGGCGTTCGAGTAAGGTGTTGCAAATATTAGACAGCAGGTAAATACCGCCCCAGTAACAAGCTGTGGGGAAGTAGCTGTGACCGACGCGATCTAAAATGGGGAAACCGAAGCGCACGATCGGAATATCTTCATCACGACCGATATACTTGCCGTATTCATTGCCCAGAAGCAAATCGACTGGCTCATTCTTAATCAGTTGATGCAAGTAGAACAAGTCTGCATTAGCCGCAACAACAGCATCGGGAACGGTATCCTTGAGGATATCTTTGACCCGTTCTTCAAAGCGCTTCCCAACCGGACTACCCGTAATCACATAAACCGGTAACATACCGCAGTCTACGAGGAACTCAGTCGCAGAGATCACTTGGTCAGGGTCACCATATACCGCAACCCGCTTGCGATACAGATACTGCTGCATATCCGTCATCACATCAACCAACCGTCCCCGGTCATCATTGAGCGATTCAGGTGGTGTGACATCACTGAATTCAATCAAGGCTTGAACAAAGCGGTCAGTGGCGCGAAGACCAATGGGTAAGTCCAGGACACGAGACGGAACTTGGCACTTGTTTTGGAGTGCGATCGCGGCGGCTTCTGAGGTAAAATTACCCAAGGCTAAGGTGGCGGTGCTATTCCCGGTGTCGATTAAATCGGGAATCGGTGTCCCGCCTTTCGGGTACATCTGAAACTCACCCGTCTTCGGCGTATCCACCACATCCGCAGTATCGGGGAAGACAATCGCGTCAATCCCCATTTGGGTCACTAACTGCTTAACCGCCCGCACGTCGGAGGGTTCGACATAGCCAGGAATAATGTTGAGCTTATGATTCGGCGTATCCGTTTTTGCCGATAAATAAGTCACCATCGCCTTGGTCATATTCGACCAGCCGGTGACATGAGAGCCGACGTAGCTGGGAGTATTGGCGTGAATGACGTATTTGCCTTCGGGAACTGCCCCAGATTCACGGGCTTGGCGGATAAATGTGGGTAAATCATCGCCAATGGTTTCCGATAAGCAAGTAGTACTTACCGCCACCATATCTGGATTGTAGACGGTAAAAATAGTGGTCAGGGCTTGCTTGAGGTTTGCACCACCACCAAACACAGAGGAACCCTCGGTAAAGGCGCTGGTTGCAGCCATGATGGGTTCTCTGTAATGGCGGGTCAGGTGAGACTTGTGGAAGGAACAGCAGCCTTGAGAGCCGTGAGAGTTGGGTAAGCAGCCGTGAATCCCTAATGCGGCGTACATTGCACCAATAGGCTGACAAGTCTTAGCCGGGTTGATTCGTAGCGCCTTGCGTTCAACAATTTCTTTAGGGGTTGCTTCTAACATGATTCTGGTTTTCCTTTGTGGGTTTAAGTCTGTAGGGGCGGGTTTCACTATTAACGTTGCTTGTTCAACCCAGATGTGACTAAACCCGCCCTGCTCGCAAGAATTAACGGATAACTTTTTTGCTCTCAGACGCTGCTTGCATCGCGTCTGGAACATGGCTAGTTCTGCCAGGGAGCTTTCACTAACTTCCAAGTGGGGTTGTTAATCCGCATATCGATATCTTTGGCGAAATTAACCGCACCTTGGAATCCGGCAAACGGACCGCCGTAGTCGTAGTTGTGAAGTTGCTTACAAGGAACGCCAAACTTCTCAATCACATACTTGTCCTTAATCCCGGAACCGACGATATCGGGCTTGAGGCGCTTAATCAGAGTTTCTAGCTCATGATGGGAGATGTCATCAATCATCAATGTATCTTCACCCATCTCCGAAATCATCCCCTCGTACCGATTCAGGAACCCTTCCTCTTTGAGCTGCTCCACCCATGCTGGGTCAGCCGTCAGTTTGTAGCGTTCGGGGTCTTTTTCGACACGCAACTCTTCAACGTTGCGGGAATCGGCGTCTACTTTTAAGGGTAGAACTTGACGACCTTCGTAGTCATCCCGGTGGGCGAACTCATAACCAGCAGCAATGGTTTTGATGCCTAAGTCTGCAAACAAGTCTTGGTAATGGTGAGCGCGAGAACCGCCCACAAACAGAATCGCACTCTTGCCTTGCAACCGTTCCCGAATCGGGGCAATTTCCGCTTCTGCGGCAGCCACTTCTTCAGCAATTACCTCTTCAATGCGCTGAGTGAGTGCCTCATCATTAAAGAATCGGGCAACCTTACGCAAGGATTTGGCAAAAGCTTGAACGCCGATGAAGCTGACCTTCGTCCAAGGAACCCCAAACTTGGTTTCCATCATCTCCGCCATGTAGTTAATCGAGCGGTGACACATGACCAAGTTCAATTGAGCTAAATGGGCTTTTGTTGCTGCATCGTAGTTGCCGTCACCACTAAATGTGGCAATCACATTAATCCCACACTTCTCAAACACCCGCTCCAGTTCATACGCATCGCCGCCGATGTTGTACTCACCCAAAAGGTTGACGGTGAAGCCTTCAAGTTCTTCGTCTGTTGCTTCGCCTTCACCCACCCAATTTTTAAAGAAGCCATTGTTGGCGATGTGGTGACCCGCAGACTGGGAAACGCCTTTATAGCCTTCGCAGTTAAATGCAACAACCGAAATGCCCAGCTTTTCTGTCATCTCTTTGGCAACGGTTTGAATATCGTCACCAATTAACCCCACGGGACAGGTGGCTGTGATGGTAATTGCATTGGGCTTGAAGATGTCATAGCCTTCCTGAACGGCTTGACGCAGCTTTTTCACACCGCCGAAGACAATATCAGAGTCCTGCATGTCAGTGGTGACACAGTAGCTCATGTAATTCTTGCCATCTTCACGAGCCCGATACTGGTTGCGCCGTGTCATCCAGGTGTAGTAAGAACAGCCCACTGGTCCGTGAACAATGTGCAGCACATCACCAAAGGGACCAACAACCACCCCTTTACAGCCAGCAAAGGCACAGTGTCTGGTGTTGAGAATGCCAGGAACTGTTCGCACATTCGCCTGAATTTCCTGTCCTTCGACGGACGGGTCCCGCATCACGATATGCTTTGCCCGTTTTCTGGCAACTTTGGCTGGGTAGGGCGCAACCATTTCTTTGGTAACCTCTTTCGGGTCTACGTCATAGGTCGCCTTTTCTAATTTCAAGGTATCTGAATCATGGGGACTCATAATCGTTTTCTCCTGTCTTAATTACTTTTATGGAAGGGCGGATTTAGTCAAGTTATCGATGTGCACCAAGTAAAACCCGCCCCTACATTTGGCTGGGAAACCTTAACCGATCATTTCATCAATCGCGACTGCTCCTGTTTCACCGCTGCTAACGCGGACACTATCATCAACGGGCAGAACAAAGATTTTTCCATCTCCGGGGTTGCTGGTCTGATTGGCTTGAATCAGGGCATCAACCACTTGCTGAACGTTGTCATCGGGAACCACCAAACTGAGCATCCGTTTGGGAATTAAACGGTGTCCTTGAGCCAGGAGAGGCAGCAAATCACTGCTATCTTGGGGATTTTCATTAATTGCTTTCGCTAACTGAAAGTCCACGGCTTGCCTGCCTCGACCGACTACTTTCACCGCTGTCACGGACGGAAAACCAGCTTTACTTAAGGCGGCTTTCGTCTGGTTAATTTTGTTCATCCTGATGACAGCCAGAACTTCTTTCATAACCTTAAACACTGAGATTGACTCTCGTGCCTCCTAACATAAACCGGGGAGTTCTCTTGTAGAAACCGTTATTAACGATTTCTACAAGAACAATGGATACAAAATGGGTCTCATTTTTAGCGCGTAGCCAGCGCAGGTTCTTTCGTACTCGAATCGGTTTTGCCGGAGCTGATGGTGTAGACTTCTTCTACAGGACTGACAAATATCTTGCCATCACCGGCTGCTCCTTCTGTTCCCGTGCGAGCGCTGCTGAGAATTGCCCGAATCACAAACTCTTTTTCGGTATCGGGAACCACTACCATTAACAACGCTTTGGGTAGTTCATCATAAAGCACATTACCAATTTTCAATCCCCGTTGTTTGCCTCGACCAAAGACATCAACTTTGGTAACGGCTGGATAACCAGCGTCCAAGAGCGCTTTCATAACGTCGTCGCTCTTTTCCGGTCGAATAATCGCTCTCACCATGATAGTCATGGGATGTTGCCTCCAAACAATTGTGCTTGTATTTCAGCGGTGGAAGATGTGAGAATGTTTGTAACCTTCCACCTGCAACACACTGCATCTTTAGCCGTACAAACCGAACTTAACAAGTAGTTGTTCCAACTCGTCATTCTTCATCGGTGTGGGAACGACATGATTGGTGTTCTCATCAATCGCTTTAGCTAAGCTGCGATAATGACCGGCTTGCTCGCAATCGGGATCATATTCAATCACCGTCTTGCGGTTCAGTTCCGCCCGTTGAACCATGTTGTCGCGGGGCAAGAAATAGATCATCTGAGTGCCGAGGGCTTCAGCCAATGCTTCGATAAGTTCAGCTTCCAGATCAACCTTACGGCTGTTGCAAATTAAACCGCCTAAACGAACACCACCAGATTCAGCGTATTTTTGAATGCCTCGGCAGATGTTATTGGCGGCATACATTGCCATCATTTCGCCAGAGGTAACGATGTAAATTTCTTGGGCTTTACCTTCCCGAATTGGCATGGCGAAACCGCCGCAAACTACGTCACCTAGTACGTCGTAGAAAGCATAATCAAGACCTTCACTTTCGTCATAGGCACCGAGTTGTTCGAGCATACTAATTGAGGTGATAATGCCTCGACCCGCACAGCCTACGCCAGGTTCTGGACCACCGGATTCTACGCAGAGGGTTTTGCCATAGCCTTCTTTACGAATTTCTTCAAGATCGACATCGTCGCCTTCTTCACGTAAAGTATCTAACACACTCTTTTGGTGCAAACCACCGAGCAATAAGCGCGTAGAATCTGCTTTGGGGTCACAACCAACGATCATGACTTTGCGACCGAGTTCGCAAAGTCCAGCCACTGTATTTTGTGTGGTCGTGGATTTACCGATTCCACCTTTACCGTAAATAGCAATCTTCCTCATTTCAGACCTCCATTAGGATCAAGTATTTGAGTTGAGGTTACATTATTGACATTTAATTGAAGTTTATTCGGAGAATATTTGTATATTCAACCATCCGAAAGCTTCAAATCAGTCAAAAAACAATTGAGCGTTTATTTTGACAACGTTTTTTGTTTTCCTGATGATTTAATCATAGGAACTAAATCTAGAAGCAAAAGTGTATTTTGCTACAAATTCAGGCTTTTTTTAATTTAGTTTTAGATCTGTATTTTGCTGTTTGTAACAAAGCCTTTGTCTTTCTATATAAACAATAAATTAATTACTTAGTTTAAATTTGTTTAAATCTTTAGTTATTGTTAAATAGTGATAATTTACACTGTTTTTAATTCAGATTCCTCAAGACAAATGATACTTACTTTTAGAGTTAATCCAACCTGTTATCGGCAAAAAAATACCCTTGGCGATTTACCAAGGGTTACTTATACAACGGAGTTACGTTAAAACTTGTTCAATCAGAAACTG
>NZ_JBKHHI010000125.1:0-15820 GCF_046539235.1 Coleofasciculus sp. | reverse complement strand
TTCTTAGCAATACTCTCGATTGGTTGAGCGTAAACACTGGAATTAAAAGCAACGATTACTAGAGTCAAAGCACTCAAAATTTTTCCTAGTCTGAATCCTTGTTTAAGTAGATTGTAGTTCATGTTCAACCTCCAAGGGAAAATTTCAATATTTATGGGCAAAATGCACAGTTATTTTCTGACCTATTAATTTTTATCGGTTTGGTTAGATCTTTGCCTCTACCTCAGGGTGTAATATGAATGGCGTTCAATTAAGGAAATGGCGCTGAATTCAGACTGGTGGGTAATGCTCACCCTAGGGTACATTAAGGGTTTCGGCGATACAGAACGGCAAACGATGACGTTACCTCTAATCCTATGGTTTTGGGCAGGATATACGAACTTACGCCAATTTAGTACATTGTTATCTGTTCCCTGTTCCCTGTTCCCTAAAGTGTCATTCCGCCCCAGATGATACCAACTCAAGCTCAACATTGCCTTGGGGTAAGTACATCTGTTGGATATACTCAGCCAGCATTCGCTCTGTATTGAAAAAGGGTGCTATAGTTTTAATCGAAGCTTTCATCTTTTGAATCCAACGCCGCTTTAACCCTTGCTCATCTTCGTCGTAGTACAGGGGAATAATCTCATTTTCTAATAAGTCGTAAAGGGCTTCAGCGTCAGGTTGGTTTTGTAACTCGGCAACTTCAGTTTTATCCCCATTCCAAATCGCCCAACCATTGATACCTTTACCCTCAGGTGACGCTTGATAGGCTTCGCACCACCAACCATCAAGTATGCTGCAATTAATTCCCCCATTTAAGGCGACTTTTTGCCCACTCGTACCCGAAGCTTCACGAGTACGCAGGGGATTATTCAACCACAAATCTACCCCCTGCACCAACTTTTCTGCGATGGGTAAGTTGTAGTCTTCAAGAAACACAAAGCGATGCTGGATATCTGGCTGATTTCCCCACTGAATTAATCGTTGAATGATTTGTTTGCTTTCATAGTCGGCTGGATGTGCTTTACCTGCAAAAACAATTTGCACCGGGCGTTCTGCATGACTAAAAATTGCCTTAGCCCGTTCAGGATCAGTAATAATTAAATCGCCTCGTTTATAGGTGGTCATGCGACGAGCAAAACCGATAGTTAAGGCATTTGGGTCGAATAAATTTGCTCCGGCTGCGATTGATTCGGCTGACTCACCGCGTTCCCTGCTTTTTTTTTGTCGATGGGAACGGATGTGGGCAATAAGTTGTTCTTTAAGACGTTGGTGACGCCAACGACTTCCAGCATGGCAAAGGTAGCATTACCTTCGTTAAGATGATAAATTTGCGGATCAAACCCCAACTTTTGCAACGCCCTAACCCCACCAATTCCTAAGAGAATTTCTTGGGCAAGGCGTGTATCTTGATTCCCGCCATACAGTTGTCCGGTAATCCAACGGTCAATGTTCTGATTATCATCAAAATTAGTATCTAATAGATAAAGATTGACTCGTCCCAATCGCACTTGCCAGATTTGGGCATGAACCGTGCGATCGCGAATCTCTATGTCAATGGTAAGGACTTGCCCTTGCTGATCCTGACATAATTCTAGGGGCAATTGTTCAACAGTATGATCACTATACTCCTCTTTTTGCCAGCCACTCCCATCGAAATGCTGGCGGAAATAACCTTGACGATACAATAAGCCCACGCCGACTAAAGGTACGCCTAAATCAGAAGCTGATTTCAGATGATCAGCAGCCAAAACTCCTAAGCCACCCGCATACGTTGAGATGCAGGGATGAAAACCATATTCAATTGAAAAATAGGCAATGGGTTGCTGAGGTTGCAACTGGGGGAGTTTCTGACTTGCCCAGGTATTGGTAGCATCCATATAGTGCCGAAACTGGTTTGCCAGTGTTCCAACTCGACTGAGATAATAGGGGTCTATGGCTAACTCGGCTAACCGTTCCTCTGAAACCATTGCTAACAGCTTGACGGGATTGCGATCGCATTCTGACCACAGTTGGGAATTAATCACCCGAAAGATAGATAATCGTTCAGGAGACCAACTCCACCAAAAGTTGAAGGCTAGATCGGCTAGACAATGAAGCGGATAGGGCAGTTTCTTTTTTAAGTCAGTTGCACTAGCTGATGCCACGGCGACTGGAAGTCGCTGCTACACTAATGTATGCGAAGCATTCCCGAAGGGTAGTCCGCCAGGTAAGGACTGGATTATAGAGGTAGTTAAGCCGGATTTGGTATAAAATAGCGAGCCAGAGGCTCGCCCTACAACCGTTTCCTTTTCCCTGTTCCCTGTTCCCTCCCTTCACCACCCTATTTATTCAGCAAGCCCTAACTAATAATTCGCTTAAACAATGACAACTTGCCGTTATAAGGTGGATACCGCCAATTTAAATCGAACCAGAATCCCTTTTTCAATACACTCTTAAAGTGAGAAAATGTATCAAAACTGGCTTTACCATGATAGTTCCCCATTCCACTATCTCCAACACCACCAAAGGGTAAAGTTGTCACGCCAACTTGCATCACGGTGTCATTAAGACAGACACCACCGGACGAGGTTTGCTGTAAGACTTGTTGCTGTTTGTGTTTATCTTTGGAAAATAGGTAGAGGGCTAAGGGTTTAGGTCGAGCATTAATCTGCGCGATCGCATCATTCAAGTCCTGATACTCTAACACAGGCAGAATCGGACCAAAGATTTCTTCTTCCATGATCGGTGAATCCCAAGACACTCCATCAATCACAGTGGGCGCGATATACTTATCTTCTGGTCGAGTTTGTCCGCCAATGACAATTTCTCCGTCCTTCAACAGAGGAACCAGCCGATCAAAATGTCGATGACTTATAATTCGGGCATAGTCCGGACTTTGCTCCGGCTCCTGACCATAAAAGTATTGAACACATTTTTGCACTTCTGTCAATAGGTCTGACTTAATTCGCCGATCAACTAACAGATAATCTGGGGCGATACAGGTTTGTCCCGCATTCAGGTATTTTCCCCAAGTAATTCGTTTAGCCGTATCTTTGAGATCCGTATCCGCATCGACAATACAGGGGCTTTTACCGCCCAACTCTAACGTCACAGGCGTTAGATGTTTCGCGGCGGCTTCCATGACGATTTTGCCGATCGCAGTTCCCCCGGTAAAAAAGATATGGTCAAATTTTTCCGCCAGCAGCGCTTTACTGGTATCAGCGTCTCCTTCGACAACCGCGATATAAGCCGGGTCAAAGGTTTTCTGGATGAGATTGGCGATCGCGGCTGAGGTATGGGCAGAAATTTCCGAGGGTTTGAGTACCGCACAATTTCCAGCAGCGATCGCGCCAACTAAGGGAGAAATCAATAACTGGAAGGGATAATTCCAAGGAGAGATAATCAGCACCACACCCAAGGGTTCAGGATAAATCTTCCCCGAGGCGGGGAATTGTTCTAATCCGACAGCTACCTTTTTCGGTTTAACCCAGGATTTGAGGTGCTTGATGGCGTAATTAATTTCCGTAATCGCCGCGATTTCAAAATAGGCTTCAAACTCCGGACGCCCTAAATCAGCTTTAACCGCGTTGATAATCGCCTCTTGATCATCAACAACGGCTTGTTTGAGGCGTTTTAGCTGTTCCAGGCGCCACTTGACATCCTTGGTTTTGCCTGTGGCGAAAAAATCCCGTTGTTTGCGGATAATATCAGTAACTGGTACTTGGGTCAGCATTCTGGCGTCCTTTAGGGCTTCAACTTATACTTATATGTGATAGCGTACTCTAGCCTTGAGTGAATCACTGTTGAAACGGATTATTGGCTTAACCGGAGGGATTGGTACAGGTAAAACCACGGTTTCTAATTATCTTGCCGATACCTATCAGCTTCCGATTTTAGATGCAGATATCTACGCCAGAGACGCCGTGCAGCCTGGTTCCCCGGTTTTGAACCGGATTATTACCCGCTACGGTTCTGATGTACAATTAGCCGATCGCACACTGAACCGCAAACGCTTAGGGGAGATCGTTTTCCCGAACCCAAAGGAACGCCAGTGGTTAGAACAACAGATCCATCCGTATGTGCGCGATCGCATTGAGTCTCAACTCAATATCCTAGAGTCTCCGACTGTGGTTGTCGTGATACCTTTATTGTTTGAAGCCAATATGACAGACTTAGTCACCGAAATCTGGGTTGTCAGTTGTCCCCAAGAACAACAGATTCAGCGAATTCGGGAACGCGATCGCCTTTGTCTTGAACAAGCTCAATCTCGTCTCCACAGTCAGCTTCCCCTAGCTGAAAAAGTGGCGCGTGCTGATGTAGTTTTAGATAACTCTTCCACTCGCGAATCTTTGCTTCAACAAGTTGATCGGGCTTTAGCAAGGAATGGGAATAAGCGATACACATAATTTTATTTTTGTCAACCTAAATAACTGGATCGACGTCCTAGTATTCTGGGAACAGTTAACCGAAAATGCCTTATCTTGATCCGCTAAATGCCAATACGATTAGGCTACCATGGATGCGATAGCTTCCCTAACACCAACCTTTAAACACCTGTAATCCTTGTAGGGGCGGGTTTAGGAACTTCATGAACATTGTCACCAGTAACGCTTCCACAAAACCCGCCCTGATTCAAATTGTTGGCATTTTGTTAGATCAAGACAAATACATCAGCCGTCAAGTCAAGGGTTAACTAACAGTTAAAACTGAATGGGCAACAATATAACAGTTGCCAACGCGACCATTACCAATCCTGTGTGGGCGTAAAGGTTACATCTTTTACTTCACCCATCTCTCCCAAGGGTTTCGCTGTTGTTTGATTCAACGATACCCATACCGCCCCCGCATTCCCAGATCGGATAGTTAATTCATTTTTAGCGTTCCAAGTTTTTGGGGAATCCTCCTCAGTTAAGATTCCCTCAAACTCAGTTTTACCATCAACGCTAACCCGCACCCAGGATTCCCCTTTCGTTTCTACTGTAATTTGAACTGGGAGATTGGGACGAAAGACAGTCGGCGCAGGTGTTGAGGTGACGGTGGGTGGGTTGGGAGTAAGCTGTTGCTCAATTGTCGGAGACTCTTGAGTGGGTATAGAGAGTTGGGGTTTGAGGAGTTGGTTGAGCAGATACACAAGTCCACCGATCGCGACGATTCCACCAATACCAATGTAGAGGAGAAAAGGTTGACGCGATCGCGAAATCGGAGTGGACTCAGAAATTTCGGCTTGAGAGTCAGGAGAATCAGAGGGTGGCGATACCACCTCGGTGGCAAAGCTTTGGAGTAACGTGGTGCTGTCTAAATTCAGTGTTTCGGCATACCGCCGAATAAACCCTTGAACAAAGACAGATTCAGGTAACTCCTCACACCGTCCAGCCTCTAGCGCTTTCAACGAGCGTAAGGAGATAAAGGTTTTGAGAGCAATTTCCTCAATCGATTTCTCCTGCTCTTCTCTACAGTGTCGTAAATAGGTTCCTATATTTTTAAGTTGCTCTTCTTGAGCTGTAGTTAAATGGTTCACCTGATCCGCCTATCAAGGATTACACATTTATCGCGAATAGCGCTCCCAGTATATCACCTGTCCGTTGTCCGTTGTCTATTGCTAAGCACAAAAAATAACGGACAACAGGCAAGTGACTGAAACAACGCTACTGACTACCTCCCACGACAACATTGCGAATTCGTAAAGAAGGACCGCCACAGCCTACAGGTAAGCCACTCTGTCCGCCTTTTCCACAACCGCCTGACTCATCCCAGTAGAAGTCATTACCGATCGCTTCAATATCGCCTAAAGTTTTAAACACATTGCCAGATAGGGTAACATCCCGCACCGGTTCAGCCATCTGTCCCTCGCGAATCATCCAGGCTTCACCAGCGCTAAAGGTGAACATCTCCCCATTAGTCATACCCCCTAACCAGTTGCGGGCATAAACACCTTCGCGAATCCCTCGGACTAAATCCTTAACCGGGGTTTTGCCCGGTTCAATCCAGGTATTGGTCATGCGGACAATGGGTGGATAGTGGTAGTTTAGACAACGGGCGTTGCCGCTGGGAGCTTCGCCTAACTTACCTGCGGTTTCACGAGAATGCAGACGCCCCACTAAAATGCCATCTTTAATCAGTTGAGTCGTTGTTGCTGGTGTTCCTTCATCATCGTAGCAATAGCTACCGCGATGTCCCTCTGGGGCAGCACCGTCGAAGATTTGCAAATCTGGTGGACCAAAGCGACGCCCTTTGCTCATCACCTCCAACAGATCGGGGTTTTCATAGGCCATATCCGCTTCAGAAAGATGTCCAAAGGCTTCATGAACAAATAAACCGGAAAGGATGGGATCAATAACTACCGTGTAAACTCCTCCCCGAACGGGTGACAAAGACAAAGCATTAACCGCCCGTTGCGCCGCACCCTGTACTTGCATGTCAAGATCAGTGAGATCTTCGTAGCCATTGCGAGATCCGGTGGTTTCCCGCCCCGTCTGCACAATCTCATCCTTACGGGCGGTAGCCGAGAAACGCATTTCTAGATCTGCCCAAGATTGCTCAATTAGAGTGCCTTCGGAGGTAGCAATAATAATCCGTTGATGGCTATCCCCGTAGCGGACAGAGGTGGTTGTAATCCGGGGATCAAAACGTTTGAGCAATTGGTTGTAGTGATCGCACAGCGCTTTCTTCTCTGTTAGAGGAATCATCCGGGGATCAGTCCCAGTTAGGGGGAGTTGGCGAGTATCTTGCACAATCGGAATCGGCGCAAGTAGGGTTTCTCCATCCCCGACAATTCGGGCGGCGCTGATTGCTTCTTCCAGTCGCTCCTTAAGGCTAGAGAGTTGGTTGAAACTGGCAAAGCCCCAACCGCCTTTATAACAGGCTCGCACCTGTCCACCAATAGCAAGCCCCTCACTCAAGGTTTCTACCTTATTGCCCCGCACGATAATGCTGGTTCCTTCAGATTCTTCTAAGCGAATCGCTAAGTAATCCACGCGAGAGCGATAGCGAGCGATCAGGTCTGCAATTAAATTTTGAGTATCCGCGAGTACAGTAGGCATGATCTAGGGAACAAGCAAGATAGAACTGCTTCTATTGTGCAATGACTCAAGCCTTGGCTGCTACGTTTGTTCCCCAATCCGCCGTTGATATTCTGTCTCTGTGATTAAATCTTGGGTACTTTCTACGCGGTCTACAAACACAATACCATTCAGATGATCATATTCATGCTGAACAATTCTTGCCACAAAATCGGTTAACTGTTGTCGCTGCGGCTTACCCTGTTGATTGGTGTACTCTATCTCAATCGCCTGATACCTGGGTACTAACCCGCGAATACCGGGAATACTTAAACAACCTTCCCAGCCTTTGACCACCTCATCTGAGTGAGCCACAATCTGCGGATTGATCATCGCTGTCGGTTCCATCGTCGGCGCATTCGGATACCGGGGATTGGGACGAGACGCTACGATAAACAAACGGCAGGATTGAGAAACTTGGGGAGCAGCGATCCCCACACCATTAGCGGCTACAGCCTGTGCCTTGAGATCCTCAATCAGCTGTTGAATAGATTCATCCTGAACATTATCGATGGGTCGAGCTAGCTGGCGTAAGACAGGATTGCCTAACTGAGCGATTTCTAGGGATTGGGTCATAATGGTGTGCAATTAAACTGGACAGTTGCTATTTATTCAATGCTAAATCCCTATATATATAAATGTGCGCCGGAATATCTTGCCAATAGCTCGAATGAGGAGAACAGAAAACGATTACCGACAGTAGAGGAATACCCGTGGAAATGTCCCCCGAACAGCTCTGGATACAGGTATTGGAGCGTTTACAACTCCAACTCAGCCGACCCACCTTTGAAACCTGGCTCAAGGGAACAACCGCTCAGCAGCTCGACCAGAATTGCTTAGTGGTTTGTACCCCCAATCCCTTTGCCAGAAATTGGTTGCAAAAGTATTACATCAAAACAATCACTGATGTGGTGCAGGAGATCCTGGGACAATCGGTGGACATTTACCTTACCGTGATCACTGACAACGACAACGCGACAATCAGCGATACAGGTATTTCCTGGTCGGGTCCGGTTGCGGCTAACCCCGATACCGAACGTCCCTCTCATCAACTCCCTAAACCCACAGAGTTAAATCAGAAGTACGTGTTTTCTCGCTTCGTGGTTGGTTCAAATAATCGTATGGCTCATGCGGCGGCTTTGGCTGTAGCCGAATCACCAGGGCGGGAGTTTAATCCCCTGTTTTTGTGTGGGGGCGTTGGTTTGGGGAAAACTCACTTAATGCAAGCGATCGCGCATTTTCGGTGGGAGAATTCTCCGAGTTCTAAGATCTTCTATGTGTCTACTGAACATTTTACCAATGATCTGATTGCCGCCATCCGCAAAGATAGTATGCAAAGTTTTCGGGAACACTATCGAGCAGCTGAGGTGCTATTGATTGATGATATTCAGTTTATCGAAGGAAAAGAATATACTCAGGAAGAATTTTTTCATACATTCAATACCTTACACGAAGCCGGAAAACAAATCGTCTTGGCATCCGATCGCCCGCCGCATCAGATTAGCCGCTTGCAGGAACGGCTATGTTCTCGCTTTTCGATGGGGTTAATCGCCGATATTCAGCCTCCTGACTTGGAAACCCGGATGGCAATTTTGCAAAAAAAGGCAGAGTATGAAAACATCCGGTTGCCGCGATCGGTGGTCGAGTATATTGCGACTCAATATAAATCGAACATTCGCGAACTAGAAGGGGCATTAATTCGAGTCGTCGCCTACATCTCGATTTCGGGAGTACCGATGAGTGTCGAGAACATTGCACCAATTTTGAATCCGCGAACCCCAACCGTACAAGCTGCACCGGAGATCATTGTGACAACCGTCGCTGATGCCTTTAATGTCTCGGTAGAAGACTTGAAAGGGAACTCACGCCGCCGAGAAATCAGTTGGTCTAGGCAAATTGCTATGTATCTGATGCGGCAGCATACTGATTTGAGCTTACCCCGAATTGGCGAAGAATTTGGCGGCAAGGACCATACCACAGTTATGTATAGCTGCGACAAGATTACTCAATTACGAGAACGCGATCCCAGCGTGGCACAGAAACTGAGTCAATTGAGCGATCGGATTAATTTGGCAAGTCAAACTCAAAGCTAAGCTTAAAGTTGAGTTTATTTCCACCAACCTACTTATTGGGCGTGGGATGAGTAGAAATACAGGGTGGAAAAATTCCCGCAATTTTCCACAACTTTTCCACAAGGACTCCGTTCCTAAAACACGAAGAATTCAGGAATTGGCAATCATCTGAGTCTAGTTTTTCCACAGTTTCCCCAAGGTCTGAATTCCATGCTAGAGTTGCCTCTGGATAGATGAGAGAACCACGATTGTGCCTCATGTAGAGTCCAACTCAAATCTCCCTGAGTCTCCTTGACGAGAATTCTAGCTGTGCCAAACATTGACGATTCCTTCTATGAAACTAACTTGTAGCCAAAGTGAACTCAATACCAATCTTTCTCTCGTAAATCGGGCGGTTCCCTCACGTCCCACCCATCCGGTACTGGGTAATGTGTTACTCAAAGCCGATGCTGAGAATCAGCGAGTGAGTTTAACCGCCTTCGACTTGAGTCTAGGTCTGCAAACCAGTTTTAACGCCAACGTCGAAGCGGATGGTGCGATCGCGATTCCGGCTAAACTATTCAATGACATTGTTTCCCGTTTGCCAGAGGGAGACATTACTCTCGAAGACTCCCTCTCCGAAGCGGAGAGTGATGCAGACACCGAAAGCCTATCGATCACCTTAACCTCGACATCGGGACAATACAAAATGCGAGGAATGAACTCAGAGGACTTTCCCGAACTCCCCCAAATCGAAGATGGAATGGTGGTTAAACTCCCGGTTGAAGCCTTAATTGAAGGATTGCGCGGATCATTATTTGCCACCAGTGCAGATGAAACGAAACAGGTGCTGACCGGGGTGCATCTGATGGTTCAAGAAGATAGTCTGGAATTTGCCGCAACTGATGGTCACCGACTAGCGGTTGTGGAAACTCTTAACGCTAAACCAACCAGTGAGGAAAGCCAAGAGGATGAAGAAAAACCAGCCTCTGAAGATACCATATCTTCCTTTGAGCTAACCGTACCCGCTAGAACCTTAAGGGAACTTGAACGGATGTTAGGACTCTCTGAATCAAGCGATACCGTCGCCTTGCAGTTTGAGGTGGGTCAAATTATCTTCCAAGGGGGTGATCATCGCTTGACCAGTCGGACGTTAGAGGGACAATATCCCGCTTACCGCCAACTTATCCCCGGTCAGTTTCAGCGTCAGGTGGCTATTCCTCGGCGTCAATTACTGAGTGCGGTTGAACGAATTGCAGTTTTGGCTGATCAGAAAAATAATATCGTCAAGTTTGATATTGATGCCCAGGCGCAAACCATTGATCTGACCGTGGAAACTCAAGATGTTGGCAGTGCGAGAGAGTCCCTATCAGCACAAGTTACGGGTGAAAGTATCGAGATTGCCTTTAATGTGAAGTACTTAATCGATGGCTTAAAGGCGCTGTCTACGTCAGATATTCAGCTACAAATGAATGCGGCGAATACTCCCGTGATTCTCACACCTCTGGGTGGCTTAAAAATGACCTATCTGATTATGCCTGTGCAAATCCGGGATTGAGGTTTTTGTCTATGGTTCATGGTTCATGGTTCATAGTTCATTGGTTCTTACCTTGGACGATGAACGATGAGCCGGCTAAGTAGGTGGGGACAATCAAAGTTAACGGCGGAGCTCGTCATACTCGCTGCCCTTGAGAAGCAAGCTACTTCCTTTTTAAGGGTTTGAGAAACATTCACAGAACTTAACATAGTTCGGTTTATTTCCACCGACCTACTTATGGCAAACTATTTCTCATTTTAGTCATAAAAATCTACATTGTTAATTTATATTTATCTGACCGGAAAAATTATTTTCGTCTGCTCAGATAACCTCAAACACAACGTTACATCAAAACCATCGATTAATTCTATTCACCCAATTTTTATTACTTTTCTTTATCTTTTTGAAACCCTTCTTGATATCTGCTATTATCTATAAGCGGATTTTGCCTTTTAAAAGGTGCCATGGAATATTGGAGTCAGCAAATGGTAAAAACCGACACGCTTGTTTTATTGTAGTCCATTATACAGTTACCTAGCCAACCTAAAGGATGAGTAAAAAAAACAGGCTGACAAATATGCCCAGCAAAGATTATTATTTCAAAACTGATTTAGACAAGCTATATCTTGCCAGCAATAATTTTTTACCAACTTGAATCTGTCTTTGGGGTGCAATAGACAGACCATTATAAGGCAGACAAGCAGCAATCAGGGTTCAATTTAAACATTTGCCAGACTTTTATATAAAATTTACAAAGTCTTCATTGTCCATTTACAAAGTCTTCATCATTACTCAAGTTAATACTCCTGTCTCATTTTCAAATTCTTGATAACTGTAATGTAAACAGCAAGTGAAGCCAGCCAAGGTTCATAAGCGTGCTTACCATCCCAACAGCGAATGATTCATCTGTGATGCAACCCGTAATCGATAAACAAGTTATCGTATCTGACCATGTGGTAACCATGGTGTTCACAGACCTAGTTAGTTCCACAGCGGTCAAAAAATATTTAAAGGGAAATGACATCACTACCCGCAATCGCCTCTACTTTGACACGATTCTCAAACCCCATCGCCAGCGTGTTGAAGCGAATTTAGTGGCTTACGGAGGGCGTGTAGTCAAGACCGAAGGTGACGCTTACTTTGTGGTTTTCGCCAATGCGTCTCAAGCAGCTCAGTGGGCGGTAGCGCTGCAAATTAGTCACACCTGTGATCCCATTGACACCCCCCTGGGTCCGTTACAAGTCAGAATTGGCATGCACACAGGGAGTCCCTTACCCGACGGTGATGATTTTATTGGCGAGGAAGTTGACTACGCGGCTCGGGTGTCCTCACTCGCCCATGGGGGACAAATTCTGCTGTCGGAAGTGACAACAGATTTGATTCACGATGCGGGAATTACAGACTTAACCATTATTCCCCGTGGCAATCACTACTTAAAGGGCATTGGCAAAGCGCCGATTTTTGAACTGCTATACCTCAACAAAGGGCAACGACAGCGTAAAAAACCCAGATCTTGGAAATCTCGGGGTCTTCAACTGTTGGCAAGTCTAACCGGTGTCGGCGTGGCAATGGGTGTTGGTTTGACAGGTATGCTACAGCCTTTGGAACTGAAAGCGTTTGACCACTTTATGCAAATCCGTCCTCAACAGGAAAGTCCTGACCCACGCCTACTGATGATTACCATTACAGGGGGTGATGTTCAAGCTCAATCCTCTGCCCAACGGCAAGGGTTATCCTTGTCGAATGCTAAACTGGCTCAACTCCTGGAAAAATTAGCCCAATACCAACCGCGAGTCATTGGTTTAGACCTCTATCGCGATTTTCCGGTAGAACCTCAGTATGGTGATTTAGCGAATCGTTTACGGCAAGACAAGCGTTTAATAACCGTCTGTAAGGTGGGAGATACAACTGATAATCCGGGCATTCCGCCTCCTCCAGATATTCCTCCAGACTCCTTACCCGAACGAGTTGGGTTTAGTGATGTAATGTTAGACCCAGATGGCGTTGTGCGTCGTCATCTTCTGGGTTTAGCGCCTCCTGACCAATCCGAATGTCAAATCAGTAACTCTTTGAGTCTAGTTATGGCTTTGCGTTACTTAGAAGAGGAGGGCATTACGGCTGAGTTGACTCCCAATAATGATTTGCAAATTGGTCAGGTTGTTTTCCCGACCCTAAAAAATAATAGTGGAGGTTATCAGAATATCGATGCCGGGGGCTATCAAATGTTACTGAATTATCGGGCTACGAGTTCAGCGGAAACAATTGCGCGTACCTATACGTTAAAAGAGGTACTTGAGGAAAATAAATTAACGCCTGAATTGGTTAAAGACCGCATGGTTTTCATTGGTACCGTTGATAAAACCTTTCATGATATTCATGCAACTCCTTACAATCAAAGCAACCGACCTGAGACGGCTGGGGTATTTCTGCAAGCCCAGATGACGAGTCAAATTATCAGTGCGGTTAAGGATGAGCGACCTCTTTTGGTGTGGTGGTCTGAGTGGGCTGAATATCTTTGGATTGGGGCTTGGTCTCTGGTGGCGGGTCTAGTCAGTTGGCGTTTCCGTTCCCCTCTTTTACTAGGCTTGGCAGTCGTTGGAATGCTGAGTGTTCTCTATGGCTGCTCTTTTGTGATCTTTATCCAAGGAGTTTGGGTGCCGATGATACCATCGGGTATTGCGATCGTTGTCACCAGCGGCATGGTTAGCGTGTATCTTGCCCATCCTAGTTTAAAGTACTGGATCTGAGGACGCAGGTAAGCGACTTGAGGTGTAGGTAGGGTGTGGGGTGTGGCCTGTGCGCGGAATACCTTGACGCCACATTTTGCCTGATAAACAAAATTTATTGTTATAAGATACAAAAATCCCAGAGCCACAAATGATTATGTTAGTCAAAAGCCAGGGGAAATATTGAATTCCCCTGACCAAGTTAAATGGAAAAAATTGAACGGGCTAGGAGGGATTCGAACCCCCGACACCGTGGTCCGTAGCCACGTGCTCTAGTCCACTGAGCTACAAGCCCTAGCTGTGAGTGATTGACTCACCGATTACTTACAATATCACATCTTTATCCAATGACGCAAGACTCTGCCCAAAAATCATCTCTGAGCCATCTAAATTCTCAGGGTCAAGCCCAAATGGTCGATGTTTCCAGCAAACCCGCTACCCGCCGCCAAGCCGTCGCCGCGGCTCAAGTGCGGATGCAAACGGCGACATTCCAGGCGATTGAGACAGGCAATGCACCAAAGGGAGATGTTTTAGCCACCGCCCGACTGGCTGGTATTATGGCAGCCAAGCAGACGGCAAACTTGATTCCCTTGTGTCATCCCTTACCCCTACACCAAGTCGAGGTACAAATCCAACCGGATGCTCAATTACCGGGGTATCAGATTCAGGCATCGGTAACAACAAAAGCCGAAACCGGGGTAGAAATGGAAGCCTTGACAGCCGTTTCCGTTACCGCCCTGACGCTGTACGATATGGCAAAAGCCTTGGAGAAATCGATTCAAATTGAATCCATCCGCCTGTTGAGTAAGACGGGTGGCAAATCCGGCGAGTATCAATCCCCCAGTTGAGCGATCGCACTGTCGTATCCCCTGTACGCTAATTGGCGCAGGGGATTTGCGTATATTTACGGATGTCTAATCATCTTCAGAGTATTTAAATTTGAATTTGATCAATTAACTTGTCTTAATTAATCAACAGAGACTGGTAGTTTAGTTAAAGCAATAACTCAATACTAGATGATTTACTGCATAGGGATTATTTACGTAACAATCGCAACTCATTTGTTTATGACTTGGTTTGAGTTGGCTGATGACATGAGGAATTTATCGGAGCAAGAAAAAGTCCTCTCCTGGGTTACATTGGTTATTGCGGCTGTATTTTGGCCCATTGTGCTCCCTATTGCTTACACAAAACTACTTAAATCTCAAACGTCTAAAAGACTTACTTAAACTTCTATCTCGCACTCCTTCAGGGTAAGCCGATTTTAGCGTCAGGTTACGACTAAGGAAGCCTACACTGTACCTATAGGGTCAGTGTAGGAGAATATCATTCTCTATAGACTTCCTCTGTTGTTTCAGCTTGTAATATTGAGGATGAACAGGCTGAGGTAACCAAACTATAAACAGTATGGCAGAACACAAACGGATTGGTATTCTCACCAGTGGTGGGGATTGTGCGGGGTTAAATGCAGTGATTCGAGCGGTGGTTCACCGAGCGGTGGGAACCTACAATTGGGAGGTTTGGGGCATTTATCGCGCCACCCAAGGGTTGATGCAGCGCCCTCCCCAAGCCACTCGCTTAGAACCCAAGCAAGTTGATGCGGCGCTAACCTTGGCGGGAACAATTCTGGGAACAACGAATAAAGGCAACCCGTTTGCATTTCCCATGTCTGATGGTACAGTACGCGATCGCTCATCAGAAATTGCCGAAGGGTATCATCAGTTAGGACTTGATGCCCTAATTGGCATTGGTGGTGATGGCAGTTTGGCGATTTTGCGTAAACTAGCGGAAGTTGGGGGGATAAATTTGGTGGGGATTCCCAAAACCATTGATAATGATGTGGGGATTACGGAGCGCTCCATCGGATTTGATACGGCGGTGAATATTGCCACCGAAGCCCTAGACCGTTTACAGTTTACCGCCGCTAGCCATGATCGGGTGATGATCCTAGAAGTTATGGGACGCGATGCGGGTCATATTGCGATTAGTGCGGGAATTGCGGGGGGGGCTGATATTATTCTAATTCCGGAAATCCCTTATACTCTAGAACGAATATGCCAGCAAATCCAACAGCGCAAACAACAAGGAAACAACTATAGTGTAGCCATAGTTTCCGAAGCCGTTCGCACCGAATCTGGGGAAGTGGTGCAGAATACCCTCAGTTTTGGCGAATGTCGCTATGGCGGGGTGGGTCATTATTTAGCAGAACGAATTAGCGCCTTAAGTGGTGCAGAAACACGAGTGACGGTGTTGGGACATACCCAGCGTGGTGGGACTCCCTCACCCTTAGATCGTCTCACCGCCTCGGCTTTTGGTGTCGCCGCGGTGGATTTAATTGCGGACAAAGACTACGATAAGATGGTGACCTGGCAAAATCGACAGGTTGTCAGCGTACCGATTGTAGACGCGATCAGTCAGTATAAAGCGGTGGATTCCCAAGGGACTCTGGTGAAAACCGCCAGAGGTTTAGGAATTTGTCTAGGA
>NZ_JBKHHI010000124.1:0-16142 GCF_046539235.1 Coleofasciculus sp. | reverse complement strand
TCTTGGTTAAGAAAGGATTCTCCTTGCCATAGTTCTTGGGTAATCGCGGCTAATTCTACGGGGACAGCTTTTAAGGGGTCAGCGTCGGTAAATTCAGAGGCTCCCATTGCCAAAACTTGGAAATCATTAATATCGCGATAGCGGGTATCGGTTAAGCTGATACTGGGCATTAAACCTGCACTGTATTTTTCAATCAGGAATTGTTCGCCATCGTGGAGAGCCAGCAAGGGTATAGAACGCAATCCTCCATCCATGATAAAGCTGAGATTCTGAATCCCTTGGGTTTGTAACTGTTCCTCAATTGGGGCAATTATCCACTGATAGAGTTGTTGCGCGGGTGCTAAATAACTATCGGTATTACGGGTAATTGGATTAGTAATCGCACGGCGTAACTTCTGGGCTTCCGCTAGAACAGTAGCGCGAGTTGCACCGGGGATGGGCATAAAAATGGGTTCCCCGGTTGGTGTAACTACAACCAGTTGCAGTTGGTCATTATCTTGGGGAATGGGATTAGTTAAAGAACCGGAGTTTGGTGTAATTCGGGTGGGGTAAAAGACGGTATAAATTAGAGCGGGTTTTTGACCTGTGGCGGATTCAATATTACTCAAGGTTATCCGAATTTGACCTAGTGTGTTAACGGAAGGATTGAAGATTCCGAGATATTTCTCAAATTCACGGGTAAATAATTCTTCTAAGGGAAAACCTCTGTTTTCAAGTGTAACTGTTAAGGATGAGGGGGGATCAGCGTCTGGTAATAGTTCTTGTAAGAATTGGGCGAAGTCTTGAGAGGTGATAATCGAAATAGCGCCTTGGGTATAGGAACCCGGAAAAACTCTTAGGGAGAAAATTGAGTTGTCTGAACCTGTGGTAAGGGTTCCAGCCGTGCCGTTTATTAGCGCATCTCCAACATAGAAAAATGTTTCTCTGGCTCCACCATCATGGCGAATCGTTATTGATCCGTCGCCAGCGCCACCCGCCGTCGAAATGCTGGCAGTTATACCATTTTGGTCGGTAAATGTGCCAGTGGCGCGGAAGAATTGTTCTGTGGTAATGTCAACGGTTCCACCTGTACCATCTGTACCGCCTTGAGCGTTAATCGATACTACTTCAATCTCATTTTCCGGGTCGAGGTTGACATTTCCGCCATTACCTGATATAGAACTGGTATCTATTTTTCCAGTAATGATGCGATCGCGTGCTGTAACGGTAACGTCTCCACCTTCAGTTTCTCCCGTCGCGATTAAGTCGCCGCTTTCCACTGCGCCTATTTGACTCGTAACAGTAATATTCCCATTCGTTGAGGTAACGTTAGCGACATCAATGTCATTATTGGCAAAAAGATTCACTACATTGCCAGATACATCATCAGTGCTAATCTGATTCCCGGCGGTTAGCTGTACTGAGCCATTAGTAGCGCTTAGAGTGTTAGTGTTGATACTGCCCGTATCACTATTTAACGTGATTGTCCCACTTTCCGAGGTGATATTGCTAACGATAATTTCATTATTCGCTATAAAGTTCACGAGTCCATCATTAGTGTTTAAGTCACCTTGGATATCAATATTGTTAGCTGTGATACTAAAACCTTCTGACCCACTGGTTGCAATTGTTGAGGCGGCTGTTACCTGATTAGCACTTTCGATATTGATTTGACCTAAATCAATTGTTCCTAGAGAATCTTGAGTCCCTATAGCATCATTAAAATTGATATCTCCAGATCCAGCAATTAGGGTTAGGTTGAAGGGAGGAGTGTCAGTATCATCAGGAAAATTATCATCTGACCCCGCACTGGAAAGAGTTTTGCCAAAAATAATATTACCTGATGTTCCCGTATCTTCCGTATTAAACGTTGTGTCTAATGTTACATCAGTTAGCAAAATTACATGACCCGCAAATTCAATGGAACCTCCAGTCGTTGTAATTACACCTGCCACCTGGGTTTGTTCGGCATTGATAAATAAACTGTTGAAAACTGTGGTTGAGTTGCCAATTAAGTTAGCGCTTCCTGTGACATCATCGCCAATAATTAAATTCTCTAAAGAGTTAACATTCCCCACGTCACCGTTAAAGAAAACTCCCCCCATACCTGGGTTAACATTGAGACTTTGCTCATTGTTTAGTTGACCATTAACATTACCATTAAAGATAATATCCCCGCCTTGCCCTGAACCTGTGCTGAGAACGACCAAATCTGTACCAATCCACACACTATTTTCTATGGGATTGGGAGTGTTACCGACAATGATATCCTGACTATCTGTGGTGATATTGGCATTCAAGGTTGTGTTAGCACTGTTGAGTTCGATTGAAGCATTTCCTGTTCCTGTAATATTTCCATCAACAGTAATTGAACCTTGAGGAGACTGAATTTTTACCGAATTATCAAAATTCACATCATTAATAATAGTGATTGAGCTAGAACTATTCTCTTGACCAATAATAATCGGATTAAACCCATCCAATGCCTCAAGATCTGCTTCGGTGATATCAAAAGTGTCCAAACCGCTATCGGCTAAACCATTGATGGCAATTCCTTGGTTGGGTGTTGAAGGGCGAAGCTCAAGGAAACCTGTACCAGTCACTGAATTAGCTCCGCCTTCAAAGTCAATCTCATTAGCTAGCAGGGTTAAATTATTTTCGGCTACAGCCAGAGTTGAATCAAAGCTAAGTGTAGCTGTACCTACATCAAATGTTGTATCCCCTGTTAATGATACGGGTTGCTCAATAAACAAATTACGGTTGCCCGTAATAATACCACCAGCAATCTCTACTTGATCCGCGTTTATAATTTCGAGGCGATTTAGGGGATTCTCATTACCCACCCAATCTTTAAACTGAATTGTACCGGAGCCAGCATCAAGTTCTAGCTGATAATCTCCGTTCAGGGTGCCATCAAAGATAATATCACCTGTGTTAGTGCCAGTGCTGAGATTTACATCATTTTTGAGAGTAACTGCACCATTGAAGGTGATTGAATTTCCACCAGAAGCGCCATCAGACAATATAATATCATTTTCCAGAGTGACTGCACCGTCGAAGCTGATACTTCCACCCTTACCTGTTCGGGAAAAAGATAATATCTCTCCATTCGATATGATAGAGCCTGAGTTACTTTCCAGACGAACGTTTCCGCCATCGCCACCACTGCTCGTCGCATTTATGTCAGCCGTTCTAATATCACCCTCAGCTTCTAATGTGATATTGCCAGCCGTACCATCATTAGTAAATGTGGAGACTTCACCTGAACTAACATCAATAGAACCACGGCTGTTAATTGTAATATATCCCGCATCCGCCGTTCGACCTGGACTTACAAATGAGCCAAGGCTAATTCTTATTGGGGGATCGTCAATGGTTAAGAAGTGACCTGTAGTTTTAATATCACCCCCAGCATCTAATATTATTGGTCCCGCAATTTCGGGAATATTAGGAGGGGCAGCAGCAAACGTGGCTATACTTTCAACCGTGATGTCTCCCTCTTTTGCAATTAATATTAGGGCGGGATAGGTGGTTAATAATGATGCATGAGGATCTGCATTGGGAATATTGTCATCTTTTCCATTTATTCTGATTGGACCCTCAAAAGTAATATTTCCTGTAGCCGTGATTTTGAGGGATGTACCTAAGTAAGAACCACCCAGATGATTGTCAGCCTCGATAATAGGATCGTAGAAACTAACAAATTCTCCACCATCTCCAGCTAAATTGAGAATTGAAAAATCACCACCACTGGTAAAGTGAGCATCGCCAGAAATAATCCCATCACTGACTAAACTCAGATTTCCCCCACTCACAAATGGGGTTTCTGGATGATTTAGCGCCAGAATATCAATTCCATTATTCCCCTGAATATAGAGATTTCCCCCCGCTTGAGCTAAAAAAGGACTGGTTTGGTTATCTCTTACCAATACCGTATCCTTCGCCAACAGATTTAAATCCCCCGTTGTTACCAAAGAGGGTGCAACGCCTTCCCCAACCGGAACTAAGGTTAAATCCCCTTCAGCCGATAACGTTGCTGTGTATGCTGTTACCTGATTAACAACAATATCTCCAGTTTCTGCTTCCACATCCGCCGCCGTGATTCCCGTCGCTTCAACCACACCGCCATTCGTCAACAATTCCGGTAACATTAACGGTTCAATTGCCAACAAATTCCCCTGATTATCCGTCGGTAATTCAACCTCTAAACTCAGAAGCTGTCCCTCTTGAGTTAACCGTACCCGACTCGTTCCCGGTACTGTCATCACTGAAATATTACCGTCTGGTGCTGTCAAACTCCCCGTACTCAGCACCCCACCACCAATCAGCGCAAGATTCTGTCCTTCGGATACCTCTAAATCACCCGCATTAATAATCGCTCCGGGCTGCACTGTCTCAAACTTAAATCCATTCGGATTCCCAACTAAATTGCTGTAACTATTGCTACCAAATGCCTCAAACCATCCCCCCTGAAAACCAATCCCCGTCGCCGTGGTTGCGGTAAAATCACCTGTAACATTCAGCCGAGCATTTTCACCAAAAATAATCCCCGCCGGATTCATTAAAAATAGATTCGATTGTCCCCCTATTACCTGAATCAACCCATTAATCAGCGACGGTTCACCATTCACCACCCGCCCTAAAATATTCTGAATCTCTGGATTCGACAAAAAGTTAGCAATTTGGTTTGTATCGAGTCCAAACTGCTCAAAACTATGAAACAGATTCACCCCATCCCCGGAAACTGTACCCCCTTGGATATCGTAGCGATTTCCCTCAGAATTAACCGTGGTTCCTGTACCATCGGCGGCGGGGGTAATGGGTTGGGAGTAAGCAGGGGATTGAGCAATAGTAAAGGTTAATGCCAATCCTGCCAACAGCCGCCCCTGTCCTTGAGTGAAAATATTCATGGGGCATAGCAGATGTATATCTAAAATTATTTAAGCATAAATAATTAGCGGCTGTAAATAGGGTGCGCCTTTTCACCGTAGGTTGGGTTGAGCGAAGTCGAAACCCAACAGTTTAACCCGTTAGTGGTCTTACTTTTAAAACCTCTCTCCCACGCCAGCCCTCACCCCCAGCCCCTCTCCCAAGCTTGGGAGAGGGGAGCAAGAGGCTGACAGGTGTAGGTTTTTTATTTAAGGGTGGAGACTAGACTTGGGGACAAGGAAGGAAAGAAGACAAGGGGGAAAAACCGTACAGAATTCGGTTCGGTCAAACACACTTCTAACTTCTAAAAGCCGAAACGCCCTATTTTTCGTTCTCACTCTTCCTTGTCTACTGGTCTACCTGTCTACCTTGTCTTACCTCAACCCCAATCTTAAAAAACCTACCCTTGTGAGCCCTCTTGTAGGGGGGAACGAGGGGGGTCGGGAGAAGGGGTTAGGGGATGAGGGGGAAATGTTGAGGAGTAGATAGACACAGCTTAAAACATTGCCAGCATTGGTTTTCTCGCCTGTAGTTGACACGGATGAAGCCTTGCGCCCCAAAGCTTGAACATCTGTTGTGTTCATTTGTCTATTGGACAAACCTCAAAAGCTAACTCATGGCGATAAAAACACACATTAAATTCCGCCAAAAAGTTTGTATGTCCCAGGATTACAGGCGCATCTCTTGATTGAGTCCAAGCAAATGCCAATAAGACAGGCGAAAACGGAACAATGATACCCGATACCACCAAGCCTCGTGCTTCGTGATCAGCTAAATTTCCACTTAACTGAATCGGAACAGTTTGCTCTTCCCAGACTGCCCCTAACTGTATACCAATCTCGTAAGGTAGAACATTGACACTTGCACCCGTATCTACAAGTGCCATTACCTCGACAGTGCAGCTTCCATTGACAAGAGTGATAGGCAAATATGGCATGACACTCGAAAGTCCAAGGCTATTCATTCGCTCAATGAACGGGAATCGTTGACCATTAAGCATTAGTTTCTCTCCGCGCCGCCACCAAAAGATCCGACAAGGCTTGAACACTTGCTTGATCTGCTTGAGGAGACCAGACAACGGCTTCTGTTGATGCCAATTGATTCAACAGTGCATTAGCTGAATCACTATTGCCCGCAGGTTCTAGGCTGCATCCTTCCTCTTTAGCAACGGCAAGAAGCAGAAAATGGATAAGTCGAAGTTTATCTTGATGAGAGAGTTGACTAACAGTAGGTAAAAGTTCGCTGAGAGACATATTGCTTGTTTGAGAGGTTCAATACAGTTCTAGTCTAGTTGAAAGTAACCAAAGAGCGATATTGACATATCTTAGATTCAATGGTGGATTAGAATTGTAGGGGCGCAAGGACGTGCGCCCAATTTCACCGTCAAATCTATCCCACAATTTTAGCTGTGTCACACCAATACAAAAGTGACTCCAAAATCATGTCGCAACCACCCGTGTTTGCGCTTTTGAACGAGATTGAGGTTTCGTTTTCACGAAAATCTCTACATCTTGCCCCAAAGCATTCAAGCAGCGAAACAAACTGACAATGGAAAAGTTGGATAACTTGCCATGGATTAGAGCAGATACTTGGGATGGTTCAATCCCTAAAACTTCTGCGGCTTCAGTTGGGTTCAACTGTTGCTGAGTAATCATACGGCTAATCTTATATGCCAGTTCAGCTTTCACCAACAATTCATCAGAATTCTCTAAACCCAAATCGGCAAAAACATTCCCACTACTGGCTTGCACACTAATCTCCTGAGTCATCTTTTTCTCCCTTTTGCTGCTGACGATAGTTTTCGGCGTAATGCTCTTTGGCTCGTTTTAATCTTGCTTCAATCAACTCAATCTCTTGCTTTGGCGTAGCAATTCCTTGTTTGGATTTCTTTTGAAAAGCGTGTAAGACATAAACAACGCCAGCGAGTTTTACGGTATAAACGGCTCGGTAAGTGTCTTTATCAAAGTTTTCCACAACTTCAAGCAACCCAGCTCCCTTAAATCCTTTGAGTGGTTTAGCTGAAGGATGCTTTTCACCATATTGAGCCACGTACAAGGCATAGCCAACGACTTGCTGAACCTCCTCTGGAAAAGTTTTCAAATCTTCAAGAGAGCTTCCTACCCATTCAACGGGTTTCAACGATAAACTCATACCTCAACAGAGATTCTATACTGATCATAATCCATAACTTTTTTCTGTCCTTGTCAAGGGGAAGGCTAGGCAGGGGTCAAACTATCCTCAACTAGGGTAAATCGTGAATCGCATCGGCTGGCGATACTCCCCCTTTCGTGACAGCGATGATACCAGGGAGGTATTCATCCATCATTTTCACATTGGTGTAAACCAACTGTTTGATAGTGCCTGAATCAAGCAAGTGATTTTTGACAGCCGTGCTAGTTTTGTAACGAATCTCCCCATCATCGAAATTTAACTCAAAATTGCCGATAATCATGCCATAGTTGGCTCTCGATAGAAACGTGGGCATAGTGCCAATTGTCTTCTGTGAAGAAATTGACGATGGCGGCAAAAATGGGTTGTGTTGAGGGAATGTCTTCAGGTGTCACATTGAGAGTTTTCCTGTCATCGTATCGCCAAAGGATTAATACAAGGGTTGATGGATTGCTGATTTGCTTAATTTACAAGTAATCCTTAAGGCTTGTCATTGTTTTCTTTAAAGTTGACAATTTCTTCAGGGGCTGAATGAATTATTTTTATCACCTCCAAAGCCAAATCAGCCATTTCTTTAGCGCGGGGGTCTGGCATTAATTTTAACTCGATTAACTCATTGAGTAGTTTAGCGGCTTGAATACCAGATTTTAACAAAGCTTCTTGGTATTCTTGTTGTAAGGTTTTAGAGGGAGAAGGGGTTGGGTTTTGGTCGGTCTGGTTGTCCATAGCTATTTTATTTTTGTCAGAAAATAAATTTTGCTCACATACGTTCAGGTTGGTGTTATGACGACCCGGTGACGCCGCTTCAGGGCAACGAGGACATCGTCGTGGATGCCATGAGAATCCAGACACAATAACCTTAATCGAGGAAGCTCAAGTAACGGTGAGAAATCACAAGCGGTGTTAGGGATGCCACGCAAATCTAACTTTTTCAAACGCTTTAAGCCGCCGAGTACACTCAGATCATTGATTGCAGTGTTCCGTAGACTTAACTCTTCGAGTTCAGTTGCCGAGCGGATAGGGTTGAGATTGCTAATCAGTGTCTCGTTGAGGTTGAGGCAACGTAGCTGACGGCTATTGCTGAGTCCGTCTAGGGAGTGAAGTGGGGTTCTGCTTAGGTTTAACTCGGTGAGATGGATTATGCCGCGCAGCCAAGCAGTATTTTCAATGTCAGTATCTGATATATCTAGTACCCGCAGTTGCTGCAAACTAGCCAGCCATCTGGGCGCTCCGAGCTGCCAACCCGATACATTCAATTCTTCAAGGTCGCTAACACTAGATAAAACATCCAAGTTGCCAGATTGCTTGTTAGAAGAATCAATGTACACTCCAGCGAGGCTCAGCGAACGTAGATGAGACAGGCTAGCGAGTGGTCGCAGATCGGCAATCTCGGTCAAGTTTAGGTTGAGTGTGCGGAGTTGGACAAGATTTCTCAGCCAAGCCAAATCACCGACCTTGCAACCACACACGTTCAAGCTTTCTAGACTACTCAACGCCATAAGTGGGTCGAGCGCTGGCACTTCGAGCTGCTCTATCTCCAGCTCGCGTAGGACTTCCAGATTGGTTAGCCACCGGAGATCCTGTGCCAGGGAGGCGGAAATATTGAGTGTCTCCAGTGTGCTAACCAGGGAGCCAAGTGGCAGCTCTTGGAAGGTAGTATTCCATAAGTACAGATGCTTGAGTCCCTGCATAGCAGCAAGCGGCGAGAGATCCGGGAGCTGTAGTGGCGGCTCATCCAGCCCTGCGAGACTGAAGGTTGTCAGTCCCTTGATATCAGCGAGAGGAGCGAGGTCATCCAAAGCGCACCCGTCCATCAACAGTTCCCTCAGATTTGGGAGAGCAATCAACGGTTTAATATCTGTCACTGCGGTGGAGCAGATGGAGAGCCGCTCTAGGGAACCGATCTGTGCAATCTCGTCAAGCCGATTTAGCGGCGTGCGGTTCAGTGAGATATCTCTCAGTTGCTGACAACCGCTCAGTGGTGCAGCGTTCTCGATGGGTAGGAGATCAAGAGTCAGAGAGGTCAGGGCTGGAATTGCTGCCAGATCAGACAGACCAGCAAAAGTTATTCGATTGAGAGTTAGGTTTTGCAGCGATGGTAGGGCGGTTAAAGGCTGAAGGTCAGTAAGCTGAAGGCAGCGTAGGGAAAGTGACTTTAGCTGGGGCATCATAGTGAGGGAACCCAAGTCATCAATGAGTGTGCCATCGAGGTCAAGATGCTGTAGGGTTCCTAGTGTAGGCAGCTCATCGAGTCGATCCAGATCGCTCCAAGATAGGGACAGTTCGGTCACGCCAACTAGCATCTCTAGTGGCACAATTTCCGAGAGAGCCAGCCCACCCCTAGGTTTCACATTGATGCCTGCTGCTTGGTTCAGCGCGTCGATATCGTTGAATGCTACAAGCGTGTGGGAGGTTGTTAGCAATGAATCTTGCACAACGGAGCGGAAACTCTGGGCGCTATAGAAGCAAAAGGGTACTGTACCGGGAACATTCCCGTGACTAGTCAAGAGCCAGTTGCAGTTGGACACCAGTGCATGAAACAAGCGATAGTCTACTTCCGGTTCGTCAATTTTTGTTAGACCGTTCCATTTTTTAAAGAGCTGATGTACGTAGGGAGGCAACGCCGTAGTAGCTGGTGGTCCCGCGACCAGATAGAGACGGTGGAATCCTTTAATACCCAAAGCTCGCACTGCTCTTCGACGCATTTCGGCATCTGGCAGAGGAATCCAGCCTGGATTCTTCTCCCCATCCCAAGGCCGTCCCAGGATATTTTCAATCAACGTGTTTGTATGTCGCGGTGGCGGCTCGAAGGGCGGAATATGTGCCGGGGAAAAAACTAGGTAAACGGGAGCTTGCCAGTTGCTCACCAAGGTCTCCACTAATCGTTCTGCATCCGTTTCAGGCTCGAAGACCAGCGTGAAGTGAAGCGGAGGCATTGGGAGCGCATCAGGGGTGAGATAGTTCGCAAGAGGTATCGCCTCGCTCGGCTCACTCAAGGCGTCTGTCAGATGAATGTAAATCTCCCGCAGTGGATGGTATCCAAAAGTGAAAATATCCACAGGTTCATCAGGATACTTGAGGAGGGGAAACAGCCAACGGTGCTTCTCGAATGATAGACCTGCATCAGGCCAATGCCGTACGATACGGAGCGGGTTAAGGGGTGATTCGGTGTATAGAAGCGCTGGCATGATGGATTTTATGTAGGCGAATGCGTTGTGGAAAGACAAGGTAGAAACAATAGGCAGCACTCATCATTCGGTCGGCCAGTAGATATGCAGATTCACTGACTGTCCATTGTAGACGTATTCGGCATTGAAGTGAATCGAGCGGTTGGCTCCCGGATCGGGTTCAGGATGCCACTCCGGACCACGGAACGGAAGGTCGGGGCGTCCGCCTGGTGTCTCGGACACGGCTGGTCGCCTGGTAATCACACTACCATCGTTCGTCATCTCGTCTAGCATGTGGAAGATGCGTTCTGCCTGCTCACGCGATTCCACCCATAAAACCTTGCGACCATTGGTAATCGCATCGACAACGAGTTCACGGTTAGCTGCGTCGAGAGGTTTAGTCCCACGAACAAGAGCTTCATAATCTTTTTTCGAGTTTGCAATGTCTTTTTGCGTCTGTCGGTAAGTCTTCTCGCGATCAAGCCACTCGATGCGCTCCCGGATACTGTTATCAATTTTTGGTCGGTTACGGTACTGCTGTAGCAAGGCGTCAATGTCTGCATCACTCATGTTAGTCGGATTTAGCGGCTTAGCTGGGTCAACACGTTCAACCTGGTGACCACCCGGCAGCTTATCTACATGCCATTTATCAGTCGGCGAGCTTTGCCTCAAGCTGGCTTCACTAGCGCTCCGGCGAGCTTGCAGGCTTTGCAGTCGTTGCTCGATCTCCTCCACTTGCGCGACAATATTATCCATTTCGGCTTCCGTAGCTGGATTACGACTGTTAAGATCGTCCCTCAAGCTTTCTAGACGCTGCTCATAAGCCTCGTCAGTTTCGCCGACCTGGCGTACAGCTGAGTCTTTATCGCCTGCCGTCATCTTAGCCCGCGTTTGATCGAACAAATTCCTAACACATACCGATGCGTCAGAGTGGCGACACCACGCTCCGTTCGGCTGCTCCCTCCATTCATGCTCGCCGATTTTCGCACGTCGGTGAGGAGCGGTTCCCTCGACAATTTCTGGATGAGCGTTGACGTAGTCTGCTTCGTTTTTGATTTGGCGATCGCTTAACTGATCACTTTCAATCCGCCCACTATCATTCACACTAGACTCACGGGCGGGAACAGATTCAGGTTTAGCGTCACTGATATCTGCTGTACCATCAGCATTTCTGGCAGCAGGCGCTTCTGGTTCTACTCTTGACGGATTAGGTGTATCAATGTTCGGAGTTCTGGTATTTGGTGTATTGACATCCGGCGTTCTCAGTCTGGTATTGGGTATATCGACATTCGGAGTTCTGCCATTAGGTATTTCAACATTGGGAAGGCTGCCATTGGGGGTTGCGAGTGCCGGAGTTCTGGCACCCGGTAGATTCCATTGTCTAGCCGCTTGTTCTGCAAGTTCTTGTTGTTGAGTCCACCATTGCGCTCCACGATCAGCTTGCTGACTCCCCCAATCGAGGAATCGCCTACCTTGTTGACCTAAAGGAGTATTACTGAGCCACTCGGCTCCACGATTAACTTGCTGCCCCGCCCAACTGAGGGCTTCCCCACCCCGTCTAGCTAAAGGAGTATTACTGAGCCACTCGGTTCCACGATTAGCTTGCCGCCCCGCCCAACTGAGAGCTTCCCCACCCCAGCGCCCTACACCTGTTTTAGCGAGACGCTTACCCCCCTTACCCAAGACATTTCCCACCACAGGGATTAACCCCATCCCCGCCCAAGCTGCATTGGTTGCCGCTTCCTGCGCCTTGGCATCATCCCCTTGTGACGCATAGTATCCCGATTCACCCAGATACCAAGCGGTATTAACGCCATCGGCAACCGTACTGACAGCTTCTCCTACTGCCCATCCTGATGATGCACCTGCGATCGCTCCTGGTATTGCTCCTATACCACCTGCTGCAAAACCTGCTACACCTCCAGCAATACCTCCAACCACTGCACCAACAAAGGGGGCAGCCAAACCCACAAAATCTAATACACCATGTCCCCATTCACTAATAATGGGGTAATGTTCTCCTAGCCATCCTTTAACACCTTCCCACTTATCCCCCAACCAATTCATACTCGGTTGCAGGATATTTTCGTTAGCCCAAGCTAAACCTTTTGATATATTCTCACTCGCCCAACTACCAACTTCACCCGCCTTATTCTTCGTCCATTCCCAACCGGCTTTAATCCCATCACCTGCCCACTGAAGCGCATTACCACCTAACTCTCCTAGCTGTTGGACACCACTCCACGCTTGAGAACCTTTCTCCTTAACAAAATTACCAACAGCCGAACCAGTTTCTTGTAGCCAATTTAAGCCTTGAGAGCCTTTCTCCTTAACAAAATTACCAACAGCCGAACCAGTTTCCTGTAGCCAATTTAAGCCTTGAGAGCCTTTCTCCTTGACAAAGTTACCAACAGCCGAGCCTGTTTCCTGTAGCCAATTTAAACCTTGAGACCCTTTCTCTTGTATCCAACTCGTTGCACCCGAAGCCTTGTCTGATAACCAATTTAAGCCTGCGGAACTTTTTTCTTGTATCCAACTCGTTGCACCCGAAGCCTTGTCTGATAACCAACTGAATGCACCCGAACTCTTTTGTTGTACCCAACTCTTTGCACCAGAAACCTTATCTCCCAACCAGGAAACAACACTATTAGCTTTGCCTTGAACACCCGAAACCAGCGAACTGACTTGACCCCCCAACCATTCTAGAATCGAGCTACCTTTAGACTGAATGCTAGAAACAGCACTTTGTCCTTTTTCCTCTAACCCACTGACAAAAGAACCCGCCTTTTCCCCAACGGCATTAACTGCACTGCTTCCCTTTTCGGTGAGCCAATTTTTAGCCGTCTCACCTTTTTCTTGCATCCAGTTAAACGCACTGGTTCCCTTTTCAGTCAGCCAAGATGTCGCATTATTCGCCTTATCAGCCACAAAGGTTTCGGCGCTACTGACTTTTTCACCCATCCAAGACGTAGCACTGTTGGCTTTTTCACCTATCCAAGAATTAGCACCATTAACCTTCTCTCCCAGCCAGCTAAAGGCTCCTCCGGTTTTCTCATCAATCCATGTCCCTGCACTATTGGCTTTTTCTGCTAACCAATTCGTTGCGGCTCCAGCTTTTTCGGTGGCAAAACTGGTGGCATTATCAACCTTTTCTCCCACCCAGGATTGAGCTTCCCCAACTTTACCCTGGAAGCTTGTCCAGCCTTCTGAGGCTTTACCTGTTAAGGTTGTCCATTTCTCATTTAGATAATCCCCAGCACTGGTGACAGACTGGTCAACCGATGTCTTAACTTGTTCTCCCTGTTGTTGCAGTTGTGTACCAACATCCTGGGCTTTTTGGCTAATTCCTTGCCATCCCTGTTCAACTCTTTGCGTAACGGGAGCAACCTTGCCTTCAATACCAGACCAAGCGGATTCAACTTCTGCTTTGAGTGCTTGCCATTCGGCTTGTAAAGCTTGACCGTTTTCTTGTCCTTCTGCTGGTTTGACTCCGGCGGAAGTGTCATCAACTTTAGCTTGTAGAACTTGACTATTACCTTGTCCTTCGGGTTGTTTTGCCCCGGCAGAAGCCCCATTAAATTTAGCGACCAAGTTTTGAGCTTTCGCCATGTATGTCTGGGAAAACTGCTGGGCTTCTGTTTCTACAGCAGTCATTTCCGTTGTGGCACTATTTTCTAACTCAGTCCAATTACTTTCAATCTCACCTTTACCTTCAACGGCTTTATTTTCCAGAGTGGTAACTTTATCAGCAACTTCCGTTTCGACTTGTTGCTCTTTAGCCGTCGTTTCTTGTTTTAAGCCAGTTTCTTCCCCTTGTAACTCAGAGGCTTTGGTTTGGGCATCAGTTTGGAGTTCAGTGCCTTTGGCTTGACTCTCGGCTTCGACTTCAGTTCCTTTGGCTTTGACTTCCGACTGAAGTTCAGTTCCTTTCGTTTGTTTATCAGCTTCGAGTTCAGCGGTTTTAGCTTGTTTGTCAGCTTCTAATTCATTCCCTTTAGCTTGTTTATCAGCTTCAAGTTCAGCGGCTTTGGTTTGCTTATCGGCTTCTAATTCATTCCCTTTAGCGTCTTTATCGCTATCTAATTCATTGCCTTTGGTTTCTTTATCAGCTTCTAACTCACTGCCTTTGGTATCCTTGTCTGCATCCAGCTCACTGCCTTTGGTATCCTTGTCTGCATCCAGCTCACTACCCTTGGTTTGCTTGTCATTATCTAACTGATTCCCTTGCTCTTGTTTTGTCCCATCAACTTGAGATTTTTTACTATCGTAATCACTTTGTACCTCATTCTTCTTCCCAGCAGCATCACCTTGAAGGGAATCAAAAATACCTTTTGCCCAATCAAAGGGATTTTCCAGTAAATCGCCTTGAACAACTTGTCCTGATTTAACCTGTTGTTCATCAACTGGCTTAACGGCTACATTACTTTCACCACCTTTGGCTGCAACCGCTGGTTCTGCGGATTGAACCGCTTCCTCAACATTCTGTTCTGTCTCATCTTTTTCAACTTCAGGGGTTTCAGGTTCTTGAGGTTCAGGTTCTTTTGCTGTCGGTTCAGGTGCTTCCTGAACTTCTGCTTCCGGTTGAGGTTCAGTTTCCGGAAGAGCTTTGTCTTCGGGTTGTACTTGGGGTTGTTCGGGTTGGGCTGGTTCTGCGGGTTCAGTCGCCGACTCAGGAGTATCTTCTTGGCTAGGTTCAGCCGGAGTAACCTCTGCTGCTTTGTCTTCTACGGCGGGAGTTTCAGCCGCGCCATCTTTAACTTCAGGAGTTTCTGTAGTAGGAGGAGTTTCTATCGCAGGTTTCTCAATTTGCTCAACTTGCGGCTGAGGTAAGGGTTCAGATTTGGGTGCATTTGTCCCAGGTGGGGGAATCGCCGCAATTTTTTGTTGGGCTTGCTGTAATACTTGTTCTAAAGCGGCTTGGGGTTCTTGACTCGGATCAACAGTTTGAGCAACATTTTGATCAGTATTATCCATCTGATCCTGCTGCTGTTGCCACATAGCCGTTAAAGATGTTCCCTGATTGGCTTGAGTTAAATCAGGGATTTGGATACCTCCAGCACCCGTATTGGCTGTTTCCGTATTAGCCGGAGTTTCCGCCGCTTTTTCCTGGGGTTGAGTTTTCCCTTCAGTATCAGTCGGTGCGGATTCAGCTTCGGGTTGAGGCGTGGAACCTTCTGTCTCTGGTTTAGCTTCTTTTGTGGGTGCTGGGGATTCAGTTGAACTATCTTGTGCTTTGGATTTGGCTTCAGGTTTCGGTGCTGGCGCGACTTCAGGTTTATTTGTATCCCCTTGTGCTTCCGGTTGGGTTTCTGTTGTGGGTGCTGGGGTAGCTGGGGATTCCGTTGAACTATCTTGTACTTGGGATTTAGCTTCTGGCGTGGGTTCTGGTGCAACTTCCGGTTGAGTTTCAGTACCTTGTGCTTCTGGTTTCGCGTCTTTTGCGAGTGCAGGTTGAGCAGGTGGCTCGATTTTTGCTTGGGGTTGATTGACAGATTGAGGTTGAGCCGGAGCAGGTTTTTGTACTTCTTGAGTCTCTGTCTCTGTAACTAACGGCTTCTTGGCTTCTGCAACATCTGGTGAAGTGTCCGTCGGCTGAGATTCTGCGCCTGTCGTTATTTGAGAATTAGGCTGTGGAAGTTCTTTAGCCGGAAGTGGTGGTGCTTTCTTGTCTACGGATATTTTATATTGTGTGATACATTTTCTTCTGGAACTTCCTCTCGCTGAATCGTCTCCTCTCCCTGCTCTGAAGTTGTCTCAGCCTCTGGCATTGACGGTGGTTCTTTTCCTGGAGCATTGACAGGAATATTCAGCAAATTGGAACTCGAACGAGATACTTTTTCTAGTTGAGCTTGTAAATTCGGTTTTGGGGATGGGTTGTTTTCACTCTCTGCTGCTGAG
>NZ_JBKHHI010000123.1:0-16164 GCF_046539235.1 Coleofasciculus sp. | reverse complement strand
ACCAATGAACAATGAACAATGAACAATGAACAAATGACGAATGACGAATGACCAAAAACAAATAACCAAGGATAAATAACGATGGTACAATCTCCTCCAATTCTTTCTCTACAATCGCCCAAAGACGTTTCTTTAAGTGAAATTGAGGAAGAACTGCGTAATATTTGGCAAAGCTACAGTACAGCAGATGGAAACACGGATGTTCCCAATGCTGTACGGGCAACTACCTTTACGTTGGTAGTTTACGAACCTGAAGAAACTCAACTGCTTTTAAGCGCCTTGGGATATTATTCGGGTCCTATTGACGGAATTATTGGACCGCGTATGTTTGCGGCGCTCAAAGCGGCACAGAAAGCTTATGGACTGCCGAGAACAGGCAAAGCGGATGACAAAACAAAGGAAAAACTGCGCGAAGAGTATGATGAGCGGCATCAGCAAGAGGTGAATGGAAATGGGGAAACCAGACGGCAACCCTATTCGGCTGATATAGAAGGTTCAGGAATTGCTGATGCGATCGCAGCAGCGAATCCTTGTCGGATTATCGCCCTTTGTCCCATTGCGGGTGAAGATGAAGGGGTGAAGACTCAAGTCTCTGCCTCTTGTCCGATGCAAAAGCACAGTCAAAGTACCCTGATTTGCTGCGAATACGTTACCTTGAGTGGCACATCGGCTGCCTTAGAACGCATCGGGGGCATGATCTGTGAACTGATGATTAGTGATCTACCCAAGTTTATTTGGTGGAAGGGAACACCCGATCCGGATTATGGGTTGTTCAAACGACTGGCTGGGATGAGCAATAGCGTGATTGTTGATTCCAGTTCTTTCCAAAAACCCGAAGCGGGATTGTTGAGACTACAGGAGTTCATCGCTCAGGACATACCCATGGCTGACCTCAACTGGCAGCGGTTAGCCTCGTGGCAAGAGTTGTCGGCTGAGGCATTTGATCCGCCAGAACGTCGCTCTGCGCTCAAAGAGGTTGACCAAGTAACAATTGATTACGAGCAAGGCAACTCAGCTCAGGCATTAATGTTTCTGGGGTGGCTAGCATCTCGACTCCAGTGGCGTCCGGTTTCTTATACGAAAGAGGGCGGGGAATATGATATTCGACGGGTTAAATTCACCACGCACGAACATCGACCTGTAGAAGCTGAATTAGCGGGGATTCCTACGGCTGATGTGGGAGAAGTGGCGGGAGATTTGATTAGCCTGCGTTTGGGTTCGACAAATATGGAAGCCGACTGCTGCACCGTGTTGTGTTCAGAAACCACTGGTTGTATGCGGATGGAGGCACATGGCGGGGCGCAATCGTGCCGCATTCAGCAAGTTACGCCGATGTTTGACCAAAAAACGGAGCAGTTGTTGAGTCAGCAGTTGCAGCGTTGGAGTCGGGATGTGCTGTATGAAGAAAGTCTGGCGGTGACAGGGCAGATCCTGAAAGCCGGAAGTTAGGAATTAAGGACTGGGTGTGGGGGTTGTAGAGATGTTCCGGTGGAACGTCTAGGATCAGGGAGAGGAGGGCGGGTTTCGCACAAACGTTATCATCAACAACCAAGCATAAAGTCCCTAAACCCGCCCCTACACATTCACACGCCATGTCCGACTAGCAAAGCGAAGGATCAAAACTTCCCCAATTCCCCCTATGGCTTTAGTTATTGCTGGTGAACGGAGTGGGGTAGGCAAAACAACCGTGACACTTGCCCTGCTTTCGTGTTTATCGCGACGATATCGTCGAGTACAATCCTTTAAAGTGGGTCCAGATTACATTGACCCGATGTTTCATCAACGGGTAACGGGACGTCCCTGTCGCAATTTAGATCCGGTGCTAACATCGGAAGCTTATGTTCAAACCTGTTTTAACCGTCATCTGGACGGGGTAGACTATGCTCTGATTGAAGGGGTGATGGGGTTGTTTGATGGGGCATCAGGACGCGATGATGTTGCCAGTACAGCGCATATTGCCCGACTGTTAAATGTTCCAGTGCTGTTGGTTTTAGATTGTAGTCGCTTATCCCGTTCCGTCGCCGCGATCGCACAGGGGTATCGTTGCTTTGATCAGCGCATCCAAGTAGCTGGGGTGGTGTTGAATCGAGTGGGGAGCGATCGCCATTTAGAATTGCTTCAAGATGCCCTAGAACCCCTACAATTACCTATACTCGGTGTACTCCGGCGTCAGGATAGTCTGACGATTCCTGATCGCCATCTGGGATTAGTTCCCACCGATGAACTGACGTTTCTGGATCAGTTAATTGATCAACTGGCTGATATTGGCGAAACCTGCTTTAACTGGGAGCATTTATTGCCTCTGTTGAAGGCAGAGATTCACGATTTAACCGTTACCAATCAACCGTTAAATACCTCTGTAACTCAATCCGTTACCCGAATTGCCATCGCTCGCGATCGCGCCTTTAGTTTCTACTATCAAGATAATCTGGATTTATTGCAACAGTTGGGAGCGGAATTAGTTCCCTGGAGTCCCCTAGGGGATACCACATTACCCGAAGACGTGCAGGGACTTTTTTTTGGTGGGGGATTCCCCGAAGTGTTTGCCCAGGAATTGGCGCATAATATCGAGGCGCGTCAGGCAGTATGGAATGCCATTGTTCAGGGAATGCCTACCTATGCTGAATGTGGTGGGTTGATGTATTTATGTCAACAGGTTACAGATTTTGAGGAAAAATGTTGGTCGATGGTAGGGATATTGCCCACAAGGGCGGTAATGGGCAAACGTTTAACCCTGGGATATCGTCAAGCAACGGCATTACAACATACGCCATTGGTATTAGTAGGTGAAAGGGTTTGGGGACATGAATTTCATCGTTCCCAGTTAACAGCAAGTCCTGAGCATCCTTTGTTTGAAACAAGAGGATATGATCCGAAGGGAAAAGTTGGGATTGATGGGTGGCGAATGTATCAATTACATGCATCCTATATTCATCTGCATTGGGGTGAAACAACAGATATTCCTCAGCGTTTTTTGAAATGTTGTCAACAATTTAATCCCAATTAAGTAAGTGGGTAAAATTAAAGAGCGTCATTCGTCTTATGTCATACTCGCTACCCTTGAGAAGCCAGCTACGTCCTTTGTGTTTGTTTGTGGTAAATAATCAATTTTGTCGGGTGTGTTAGCGACAGCGTAAGGCATCCGATAAAAGTAACGCACCATATACCTGAGAACGGTGCGTTACGGCGCAAAAGCGCAAATTATTCGTGATGTTAATCCAAGTAAGCGCCTAACGAACCCTACGAAAATTCGAGAAGTTGAAGTTAGCGATTATAGGAAACCGTTGCTACCGATGGTTCCTTAATTTGAGGAACTACGAAGTTTTGAGCATAAATCTGGGGCTTATCTTGGGCGACTTGGAAATAAGATTGGCGTAACTGCGCGTTAACCGCTACTGTCTTCGCGTCATAAAGCTGGGTGGCGAGTTTGGGATAGAACCCAATACCCAGAATCAGCACTAAAAAGCAAGCGGCAATAAAAACTTCCCGTGGTTTAGCATCGGTGTAAACGGCATTAGTCGGCAAAACACAATCCGTGCCAAAGCAAACGGCTCCTTCTTCATCCTTATTCTCGAAGTTGGAATTATCAAGTTCACAGGTTGGGGCGACGCCTGCTCCGTAAAAGACTTGTCTGAGTAGAGAGAGGAGATAGATAGGTGTAAGGATCAGTCCCAACGCCGAGAGGAAGACAGTTACTGTGCGGAAGGTTGAGCTATAAATATCACTGGTTGTCACCCCGACAAAGACAGAGAGTTCACTGGCAAACCCACTCATTCCCGGAAGGGCAATGGATGCCATCGCGGCGGCGGTAAACAAGGCAAATACTTTGGGCATCACCTGACCAATACCACCCATACTATCTAAGGCTAGGGTGTGGGTACGATCATAGGTAACTCCAGCTAGGAAGAATAGCACAGCGGCAATTAAACCGTGGGAAATCATTTGCAACATCGCCCCACTAATCCCTAAGTCCGTGAATGAGGCGATTCCGAGGAGGACAAACCCCATGTGAGACACGGAGGAAAAGGCAAGACGCCGCTTCATATTCGGCTGGGCAAAGGAGTTGAGTCCACCATAGATAATGTTAACCACCCCCAGCATCGCCAGAATTGGGGCAAAGTAAACGTGAGCATCGGAGAGTATCTCTAGATTCAGGCGAATTAATCCATATCCACCCATTTTCAGGAGTACCCCAGCTAAAATCATTGATACAGGTGCAGAAGCTTCACCATGAGCATCGGGAAGCCAGGTGTGCAAGGGGAAAACCGCTAATTTAACACCAAAGGCAATTAATAATCCTGCATACAGGAGTAGTTCTAGAGCCAATGGGTAATCCTTAATGCCGAGTTCAACCATATCAAAGCTGATTGTACCCTCGCCATAGAGAGCCATGGCTAACCCAGCTACCAGAATAAATATAGATGCGGCGGCAGTATAGAGTAAGAATTTGGTCGCGGCGTATTGACGCTTCTGTCCCCCCCAAATCGAGACGAGGAGATAAACGGGAACCAGTTCCAGTTCCCACATAATAAATAGGAGCAGAATGTCTTGGGCGATAAAGACGCCGATTTGTGCCGAATACAGCACCAGCATCAAAAAATAGAAGAGGCGAGGCTTGTGATCGACTTGCCAAGCTGCGAAAATGGAGAGCGTTGTCACCAGTCCCGCCAAAAGCACGAGGGGGAGTGACAGTCCATCGACTGAAACTGCCCAACTGAGACCTAATTGAGGTATCCAGGTATACTTTTCTGTGAGTTGAAATGTGGCGCTGCTAGCGTCGTAGTGCTGCCAAAAGGTGTACACCATCAACAGAAAATCTGCGATCGCGACACCGAGGGCATACCATCGCACTGTCTTACCCTGCTTATCTGGCAGTAGGGGAATGGCAAGAGAGGCGACGAGTGGTAATAGGACGATCGCACTCAGCCAGGGAAATGAATCGGCTATCATGACGATGAGAAAAAATACTTAGTTAACAGATGATGTTATTTTACTAAGCTTTGTAACACTTTTCTCATAAATATTTATCTCAGATCACCATAAGGCATCTCCCCACCATCTGCTGACTTTTCACGGCATCTTAGATTTAGATGTGGAGTATGGGGTATGGGGATGGGGTTGTGGGGTGTGGGATGTGGCGCTGATCAATCTCTTGACCGATATTTGGGTGAGATGAATTTTGTCGGATAAGACAATGAGTCTACGAAGAACAGGGGAGCGATGTTCCAGACGTAACATTTTACCTCTGGGAGATGAGGGAGAAAATCTAGCCTTTGTGTTAATGTACACCCATATTGACGCATTGCCGAAGCTAGTTACGATATGCCCTACCGTACTATTGAAAACAAGAAAAAATGTGTTTTCTGGTACTTGGTGCTTAGACTTTTTACCTGTCAGGTCCTTCCTGTACAGAACCCTCTCAGGCTAGTTTTCAAGGTGCGATGCCTCTCGGCTCTGGGTTTTTATAGAGGTTTAATACCCTTTCCTCGAATCTAATTTTAACACAAAGTCGTCCTATAAGGACCGTCAGAGGCGCTAAAGCGCCGACTACGAACGAACGAACGGGTTTGTAGTGAGGACTTTAGTCCTCTCGACTCTTCTCTATCCTAATCTCTCCAAGCCGCAAATCCCTAAGAGCTTACATATCAATTCTACCCCGACTAAGCGCTGAAATATTTGGCTACGGGATGATAGGTAACGATCGCGGTGGTTGATTGTTCCGGATACAGTTGTTCACTTTCATCCATGTACAGGTTGATGCGATCGCACGCCAACAACTCCAGTTGCTTGTATTGATCCTGGATATTCGGACAAGCGGGATAGCCGAAGCTGTAGCGCGAACCTTGATACCGTTGCGCTAAGACATCCCGAATCGTGTCCGGTTCCTCCTCAGCCAAGCCTAATTCCCGGCGAATTCGGGCGTGTGTCCATTCGGCTAAGGCTTCTGCTATTTGTACCGCGAAACCGTGATAGTAGAGATAATCGGTATATTGATCCGATTCAAATAGCTGTTTGGCGTATCGGGTAGCTACTTCCCCCACAGTTACCGCTTGCATCGGGAAGACATCGATAATTCCGGAGTCTTTCGGTGCAAAGAAATCCGCGATACATAGACGCCGCCCTGATTTTTGGCGCGGGAATTTAAATGTGGCAATCGGTTCCCATTTCTCTGGATGTTTCTCACCGTCTTGATTCATCAGATCCGGATCGAATATATGCAGAGAGTTTCCTTCTGATTGGCAAGGAAAATAGCCATAAATGATTTGCGGATGTAATAGATTTTCCGCTACAACTCGCTTTTTCCAGTTGTCGAGAATCGGATGAACGGTCTCTTCTAGAAACTGATTATACTCCTCACGGGATTGGTCTTTTTGTTTGCGGAACTGCCATTGTCCAGCAATTAGCGCCTGCAAATCTAGATACCAAAAGATTTCATCAATGGGAATCTCATCCGGTTGCAGAATCTGAGTTCCCCAGAAGGGTGGAGTTGGGCGATTAAGGTCTAAGGTGATATGTTCAGAACGGCGGGTATCTTCTACCTCTGGAACCGATTGCTTCGCCGATGACTGCGGCTTCTCTTTCTTCTGAGCAGATTTACCGTTTTCCGAGGGCTGATTGCTGCCATTGGGACTGTCATCTGTGACTTCATCTAAGAAGCCTTTTAAATCATCCCACTCTGCGGCGGCTTTAGCGGGCATGAGTTTATCCATGAAGTGTAAGTCGGAAAACGCATCTTTGCCATACACGACTTTCCCTTTATAAGCAGACTGACAATCCTGATAGACAAACTTCGGTGTCAATGCTGCACCGCCTAAAATGACGGGAACGGTGATTCCCTGTTCATTAAAGGTTTCCAGGTTATCTTTCATAAATGCCGTGGATTTCACCAATAGTCCACTCATGGCAATACAATCGGCATTATGTTCTTTGTACGCCTCGATAATATTGTCTACGGGCTGCTTAATTCCCAGATTCACCACCTTATAGCCATTATTGGTGAGGATGATATCCACCAAATTTTTGCCAATATCGTGAACATCCCCTTTCACCGTAGCAATCACCATGATTCCCTTGGCATTATTTTCCCCATCTTCTTTTTCCATATACGGTTCTAAATATGCCACCGCTGCTTTCATGGTTTCGGCGGATTGTAAGACAAAGGGGAGTTGCATTTGTCCAGAACCAAAGAGTTCCCCGACGACTTTCATCCCATCTAAGAGGAAGGTATTGATAATGTCTAAGGGTGCGTAGGTTTCTAAGGCTTTCGCCAGACTCTCATTCAAGCCAATCCGTTCCCCATCAATAATGTGGCGCTTGAGGCGTTCTTCAATCGGCAGATTCACATCCACCGTGCGATCGCGCTTCGTGGTTTTGCCTTCAAATAACTGGGTAATCTCCCCTAACGGATCATAGGTGCAAATATCGCCATCAAACTCCCGTTGATCATAAATCAGTTTCCGGCAAATCTCTTGATGTTCGGGTTCAATTTTGGCTACGGGTAAAATCTTACTGGCGCTGACAATGGCTGCATCTAACCCTACCGCCATGGCTTCATGGAGGAACATGGAGTTTAAGACTACCCTGGCGGCGGGATTGAGTCCAAAGGAGATATTAGACACCCCCAAAATAATATGACATCCGGGTAATTCTTCCCGCATGCGGCGGATGGATTCAATTGTCGCTTTTCCGTTGCTTCTGTCTTCTTCAATCCCTGTCGAAATCGGTAACGCCAGGGGGTCAAAAAAGATTTCATGGGCGGGAATTCCATAGTCTATAGCTTGGTGATATGCCCGTTGTGCGATCGCGAATTTTCGGTCAGCGGTTCGCGCCATCCCCTCTTCGTCAATCGTCCCGACAATTACACCCGCGCCATACATTTTGGCTAAGTCTAATACTTTCAGGAACCGTTCCTCCCCATCTTCATAGTTGGTTGAATTGAGGATACATTTCCCCCCGGCGACTTTTAACCCCGCCTCCATCTTTTGCCATTCCGTGGAGTCTAGCACTAGGGGTAAGGTAACATTGGTGACTAAACGGGAGACCAATTCATGCATATCCTTTTCCCCATCTCGTCCCACATAGTCCACATTCACATCCAGAACATGGGCACCTTCGCGTACCTGCGCCCTAGCTAAGGCGACTAATCCATCCCAGTCTTCCTCATTCAATAAAGTACGGCATTTTTTCGACCCACTGGCATTTAACCGTTCACCGACAATTAGGAACGAGTTCTCTTGTTCGTAAGGTTGGGTGGAATAAATCGAGGCGGCGGCGGGTTCGTATTCTGGGTGACGTTCTTTTGGCGTCAGGGTTTGGGCAATTTCGGCTAATTGTTGAATATGTTCGGGGCGAGTCCCGCAACAGCCGCCAATTACCTGGACGCCCAAGTCTTCAATAAAATGCATTAACGCCATTCTTAGTTCCATCGGCGTTAACTTATAATGGGCTTTCCCACCGACATTTTCTGGTAACCCCGCATTTGGGATACAGGACACCACAAAGGGCGAATGCTGGGACAAATATTTGATATGATCCTTCATGCGATCGGGTCCCGTGGCGCAGTTAAGACCGAGAATATCGATGGGATAGCGTTCCAAAATCGCCAGCGCCGCGTTAATTTCCGTTCCCACCAGCATCGTTCCCTGAACTTCCACGGTTACCGATACCATAATCGGGCGGCGTTCCCCTTTTTTACGAAACACCTCCTCCACCCCATTCAGTGCAGCTTTAATTTGCAGCACATCCTGACAGGTTTCGATAATCATTAAATCGACACCGCCATCGTAGAGTCCTTCGGCTTGTTCAGCAAAGGTGGCTTGCATCGTGTCAAAATCAATATGCCCCAGTGTGGGGAGTTTTGTCGTCGGTCCCATGGAACCCGCGACAAATCGGGGTTTTTCGGGAGTGGAGAATTCTGCTGCGACTTTTTTGGCAAGTTCCGCTGCGGCTTTATTCAGGGAATAGGCTTGGTCGGCTAAATCATATTCTGCCAGAACAATCGACGCCCCACCAAAGGTATCCGTCTCAATCACATCCGCCCCCGCTTCCAGAAAACGACGATGCACCGTCGCCACGGCTTCCGGTTTGGTGTGAACCAGATACTCATTACATCCTTCGTATTTCGCCCCACCAAAATCAGCCGCGGTGAGGTTTTGGGTTTGCAGGTTGGTTCCCATCGCGCCATCGAAGACGAGAACTGGGCGTTGGGGACTATGAAGGCGAGTTAGGAAGGCACTGTTCATAACTGTCTTGGCAATCTGGATATAGATATTAGTGTAGGTGCAATGTATGACCACGCACAACCTGGGTTGAGGAGGTGATGGGGCGCGATCGCACGATTAGACCCCATCCATACTCTACCTTGCCTCTACGGACTAAAAGCTCGTGAACGGGAATTCCATTGTCAAACCCTTTCAATGTAAGCACTCAGAAATATCAGTTGACTCATGATCGCCTTCCCGCTAAATAGTCTGCTTCGAGGCGATCGCATTCTTGATCATAAGCAGCAAATTCCACATCTAGCAATTCTTTATTGGCGTAGTAGTAAGCTATAGCTGCATAAATTCCACCAAGAGTCAGGTGTGGTTTGTTTTTCAATATTTCTTCAGGAGTCACACCAGCCCTAATCTCATTGATAATGTACTGAACCGTGATTCGAGTACCAGCAATTCGGGGACGCCCCCCACAGGTTCCCGTTGTGCAAACAATCAGCGTTCCAATGTCAGTCAAGGTTGGCATAATCGACTTGGTGAATTTTTATTCTCATCCTAACTCGTTATTGGTGGGTTACGGCGGATATCAAATTAAAGGGTAACAATTAAAAGGGTATAACCGCCTAACCCACCCTACCTGTTTGAGAAAGAGGGTGGATGAGGAAGACAAAAGGACAAAAGATAAGTCGCTCATGTAGGGTGCGTTAGCGAAGCGTAACGCACCAAGGGTAAAAAAATATCAGCTTCGCTGTCAGTTATTAACCACATACAGACTCAAAAGGGCATAACCTTTGTCGGGTTCATATTGGCTACAGTTCTAGCTTTATGATTGGTGGGTTACGGCGGATGTTAAATCAAAGGTTACTCTTGAGATGGTATGACCGCCTAACCCACCCTACTGATATTATTTTTTCGGGTTTTAGGATTGACTGAATAGAAAGCAAAAGATCAGCCTCATTCCTGCTCAGGATTATCTTCTATTGGTTGATTCAATTCTTCCAGTAGCCCTTCTAACGCGCCGAACGTTGGGCTTATGTGCTGTTTGTACATCGGCGCGATCGCGGCGGACAATTCATCAGTTACCGCAAACTCAAATTATGGCTGGACGCAATTACTGTCTTAATTCAAAAGACCAAAAGCTTGGACGAACTTTGGCAACTGGGACTATGGATTCGGCAAGAATGCAAAAAGTTTGACTATGCTGAACCTGTTGTAGAATACCTGCGCTGTGTTTGGGCAAAACACCGAGACAATTTACGGCGTTTATCAAGTGAACCCAGGCAAATAATGGTTTAATTATACAAAAAAAATCCTGCAATTATCCGACTGTAGGGGCGCACCGACGTGCGCCCTTTTACCGCCGACGTGCGCCCTTTTACCGCCGACGTGCGCCCAATTCAATCGTAAAATTTATCCCACAATTTTAGCTAGATCAGTAATTTTGTGATTGGTGGGTTACGGCGGATATCAAATTAAAGGGTAACCATTGAAATAGTATAACCGCCTAACCCACCCTACCTGTTTGAGAAAGAGGACGGATGAGGAAGACAAAAGGGCGAAAGATGAGGCAGAATAAACAGATAATGGTAAATCTTCTCTCTCAAATTATCCAATATTCAACTATGTGGGCAGCAGTAAACTCTTATATAATAGACTATATCGCATTGAGTCAACCTTGGGACGCAGTGCGTTCGACTGGATTAATATCCCAATCGTTAAATTTGAGTGTTTCAGAACATGAAGTTACCCAATGGAGACCGAGCAAAACTGGGAGATAAACTGGATCGGTATTCACTGAATATGCAGCATCCGAAGGGTAAAGACAAAGCTAACCTGTTTAGAAACAGGTTAGGGATTACGCTAGAAAACAAAGAGTTATTAGAAACGGCTCTATTAGAATCTGCTGTCAATAATGAGGCAACCCTTCACAAAACGGATGAGTATGGAACCCAGTATGATGTAAAATTTTTGATGACGACGGACGTGGGAAGCTCTTTGGTACTTGGATGTTGGATCATTCGCACAGGTGAAGAGTTTCCAAGACTAACAAATACTTATCCTGTAGATCAGTGAGGATACAACTATGAATTTTAAGGAATATGATGTTGTGGCATTAACCGAAGAAATTCAGGCGATCCATAAAGAAACTCAACAGCCAATCCGACTAATACCTGGGCAAGTCGGCACTATCCTGATGGATTTTGAGGGTCGAGCCTATCTTGTTGATTTTGCTGATGCTCATGGCAAAACCTATGCTATGGAAACCGTCCCCGGTGAAAGGTTGATGCTCCTTGTCTATGAACCGCTTCTAGCTGTTGCCTAACATTGAAATGAACCTAAGTAGGTGGACACAATGCAAGTTAAAGGTGGAGAGCGTCATTAGTCTTATGTCCTTTGTCAGGGTTTGAGGTAAGTTGACACGGATGCGCGTAAAATTTATTCCACAATTTTAGCTCAGTCAATCCAGTTTTCTGATTGGTGGGTTACGGCGGATATCAAATTAAAGGGTAACAATTGAGATGGTATAACCGCCTAAACCACCCTACTTACTGGTGATTTTTCTTGAGGAGTTTAGGTTGGGTTTGTTAGCGTTCGTGTCGCGTTTCCAACGGTAGCGTAAAATATTCTGTCGTCAAACGTTAGACATCGGCAAGTTATCACACCGCTGCAAACTCAGCAAATACTTGCTCAATCACCTTTTGCGCTTTAGTATCCAGAGAATGCCAATCCACTTCACCGTCTTCATCAATTAGGCTGGTATCAATGTCAACTTCTTGGCTTTCTACTTCAGAATGAACCGGGGCGTACTCCTGAAAACAGACTTGAAAGCATAACTCCCACAAGTTAATACAGGTTGAATGATCAGGCTTTTCTAAGCATACCGCATGACCCGGTATCGGCGTCTGTACATCCTTATACGTGGCTTTCCAGGTGGTTTTCTCAAGCTGCTGGCGAATATGATCAACGATACGGATTAACGCGGGTTGCATTAATAGTCCCGCTTGTTCCCACGCCTGAGTTGTTTTAAATTTGGGTTTCATTCTAAATGTCGAGAGGGAGGAATTCAGCAAACAACGATGTTAAGACTACTGAGTGGATTTGGATTCGTGACGGGAGCTACTTACCCGTTGCGCGTGTTGGCAGTTTTCCGGCGCACGCCACGTCTGTGGGGATACATGATTACTCCCATTTTGGTCAATGTGTTCATCGGTATTGCTCTGTATGCCGGATTACTGCTGTTGGGTTGGCAACAGGTTGACCGGATTACGCTTAGTTTATCGCAATGGTTGAATAATGCGATCGCGAGTCTTCCCCCCTGGCTGAGTTTCCTAGGCGTCTTGGCGACGGGGCTCAATTGGTTGCTGGATTTGATCTTGGTGATTGGCTTACTGCTGATTACGGGATTTTTGCTCGTCCAATTTGGTGTATTACTGGGTGCGCCGTGGTATGGTCAACTCTCGGAACAGTTAGAAGAAATCCGCACGGGTCAAATTCATACGGTAGAGGTGGGATTTATCCAGGATATTTGGCGAGCTATTTTATTTGAGTTGAAGAAGCTGGTACTAGGAATCGGCGTGGGCATTTTCTTATTAATGCTGAATATTCTACCCGGAATTGGCACTTTAGCCGCCGCAATTGGTGGGATTATCCTCACCGCAACAGTAACTTGTTTGGACTTTATCGACGCGCCCTTAGAACGTCGCCGTTTACGATTTCGCTATAAGTTAGGAATTGTGTTTAAAAGTTTACCTGCCAGTGCGGGGTTTAGTTTAGTTTGTATGGTGTTAATTACTGTGCCATTAGTGAATCTTTTTACCATTCCTCTATGTGTCGCATCCGGGACATTGTTTTTTTGCGATCGCGTCTTACCTAAGTTACCGCAATCTTTCAGGTTCGATCATTAGTCTAAATCTCAATTGTGACTGGGCTGCGTTTACGATATCTATTTATAATGAGGCGTCATGTCTGCTTAGGGTCTAAGTTCTTTCATCCTATTTGCCAACTGAGAATCCAGAGTTAGAAGTTCTAGATTTTCCTCCAGAGCCATGGCTGCGATGATAGCATCTGGTAATTTCAGAGTATACTGGCGACGGATAGTAATGGTGGTATTTTCAATTGCCGGAGTCATGGGTAGGTATTGCATGGCGTTGAGTAGATTTTTAATCTCAGCGATTTCAAACTCGGTGATGCGGGAATAACTCAAGAGTTCAATACGGGTGATAAAGCTGTAAGCACATTCACTCACCTTAATAGAATGTTTCGTAAGGTAGTTAACGACTTGCTCATTCCTTTGAGCAAGCCAATTACAAAATTGGTGTCAAGTAAAAATTTACTCCCACTCACGGCGTAGTACCTCCTGAATTTCGACGGGATCTTCGTTGAAATTGGGGGAGTCTCTCAAAATGCCCAAGTAGTTAGAAAGCAATGGTGATGTATGGGATGGGCGCGACTGAACTTTTAGGCGCAAAAACTCAGCAAAAGCCAACACCATATTGGCTTGGTCTTCGGGCAAAGCTTTGACGAGTTGGTAAACAGCTTCCGCAGTGGTCATTGGCAGGTGAGTTGTGTCGGGTGTTGCTTAAATCAGGTTATGACTTCAGTGTAACGAAAAATCAGTCGTTTCTAGTCTTTAATTTCGATTCAGTGACTCAAATTCACATCCCTATAGTTTTTGGCGATCGCGTGTTACCTAAGTTACCTCAATCTCTGGCAAAGCCCAAATCTGATTGAACTATAAATTTAAATGAGTCCGATGGATAGGAGATATACAATGAGAACACTTAAATCAGTGACGGATTAATAGATTAGCTGTGCCAACGTTTAAGCCATCTTCAATATAGCCGAGTATTTGCAGTTCCCGACCTGCGATTTCATGAAACTGCTGCACCTCCGATTCAGTTAACTCTTTTTTCCAGCGCCCTTGACTCAACTGATCAATGGATTTGGATAATTTACGAAACTCTTGGCGAGTATCTTGAGTGATCGTGTTCTGAGAATAGTATTGAGGCTCAATCTGTCTGGCATCATACTCTTCCCCAAGAAAATTCATGATTTGCTTAACCACCTGTTCCGGGTTATTTGTTAATTCTTCATACTTAACGTCAAAAATATTGTTATTCTCTCCCTGGTTTAGTCTCGCGTTTACACATTTTTTCCAGTATGAAGCATAACGGACAATACTCTTTCCTTGGGGAACATTTTGGTGATGGCGTGCGGAACAATAGCCGTCTCGACCATCGCGGAACATATTGATAAACTTGGCGTTGGGAAAGTGCTGTAATAAAAACTTCAACTTCAAAACATGCTGGGGAGTTTTTTCAATAAAACGCTGATCTCCTGTTTTTTGAGTGATCTGTTGAGTGAATTTATCGTAAAATTGCACAATATCTGGGGACTGATTAATTAAATCTGCTATGTCTGTAGTGGTAAATCCTTCATAAGTAAATCCATAAATATCCCGGTACATAAACAAGCCAGTTTCATACCCAAAACCACTCAAATTAGGATGAGCGCCTAAAATTAATTTGATCAGGGTTGTGCCACTGCGAGGCGCACCAAACACGAAAATATGGGGTTGATGAGAAATCGTCTTAGGTAGGCGCATAAAAATATTTTTAGGAATGGCTTGGGGATGTTTTAGGAAAGAGCGAATGGCTGTAATAAGAGGCATGGGGCTAACCTTTGATTGTTTTTATACTATACAAGAATAATAAAATATTAATCGATGACAATTAAGATTTAACCTAGTCTCAAAAAAAATTAATAATTCCTGGAGTTGAATAGCATCTTAACATTTTGTATTAACATAGAAAGATGACAATTATTTAATCATCAGGTATGGAGTACAAACAACTAGGGGAAAGCGACCTACGGGTTTCAGAAATCTGCTTGGGAACTATGACCTATGGTCAGCAGAATACTATAGAAGATGCGACAGAACAACTGGACTACGCGATTTCCCAAGGGGTTAACTTTATTGACACCGCAGAAATGTATCCTGTACCGGGACGGGCGGAAACTCAGGGGAAGACGGAGGAGTATATTGGCGAGTGGTTAGTTAAGCAGCAGCGCGATCAGCTAATTGTGGCGACCAAAATTGCTGGTCCTGCGTCTCGGATAAGCTGGATTCGGGGAGAAAACCACCGGATTGACCGCCCCAATATCGAGCAAGCAATAGAAGACAGCCTGAAGCGCCTGCGTACTGATTATATTGACCTCTATCAAATCCATTGGCCCGATCGCTATGTTCCTTTGTTTGGCGCACCTGATTATGATCCCAAGCACGAACGGGATACTGTACCCATTGCTGAACAACTGGAGGTATTCGCTGACTTAATTAAAGCGGGGAAAATTCGCTATTTGGGGTTGAGTAATGAAACCCCTTGGGGCGTGTGTGAGTTTTGCCATGTTGCCAAGCAGCTAGGATTACCCAAAGTGGTGTCGATTCAAAATGCCTACAGCTTGGTTAATCGCATCTTTGATATTCACCTGGCTGAAGCCTGTCGATTTAATCAGGTTGGGTTACTCGCCTATAGTCCCTTAGCCTTTGGCTTGCTGACGGGTAAATATCTCAACGGTATCCCAGAAAAGTCACGGCTAGCCCTATTTCAAGGATTTGGGGGGCGGTATGAGAAATTCAATCTCACTGAAGCGGTGAAGGAGTATGTGAACATTGCCCATAAGCATAACCTGACACCCGCCCAGTTAGCCTTGGCATTTGTGCGATCGCGTTGGTTTGTCACCAGTACGATTATCGGTGCAACCACGATGGAACAACTCAAGGAAAATCTGAGTGTGACTGAGGTGACATTGGATCAGGATATCTTGGCAGAAATTAATGCGATTCACGCCCGGTATCCGAATCCTACACCCTGAGGGTGAGGGGGTGATGGGGGAGATGGGGGAGATGAGGGAGATGAGGGAGATGAGGGAGATGAGGGAGATGAGGGAG
>NZ_JBKHHI010000122.1:0-16242 GCF_046539235.1 Coleofasciculus sp. | reverse complement strand
TGGATGAGGGCGCGATCGCATGTCTTGTTCTGTGGCATTTTTATCCCAAATTCGGGTTAGGCATCCCGTTATCACCTAGTCCGCGCCGGCGGACTTGGTTTGTGTAGCCGCGATTTCAATCGCCATGGTAAAGGGTGGGGGAGGGCGGGTTTTGTACAACAGTTATCGGTTATATGTCAAAGGTTAGTCCCTAAATCCGCCCCTACCGAATGTTACAGGGTAAGGTGTTAAAGCCCACAAGGACTATCGCTACCATTATTCTCCATGGGCGCTACCGTATGACTCAAACGCATGAAGAAGGATTGAGGCGTGTCTTCCACATCAGACACCACACCATGTAAACGCCGCACCAATGCCATAATTTTATTCCCATACTCCGGATCAGGACTCCAGCGCCGACTCAACTCATACACCGAAGGCGCACTCCCGCGTAAGACGAACTGGAACCGAGGACTGACAATGGGCGGATGTTCAATCGGTGCAGTCGTTCCATAGGCTTTGAGATGCTGAATGTGGGCTTTCACACCTGTGCGGATATCGGGGAAAAATGCACCCGCCGGATCACTATTGGCTGTCCCTAAACCGCCAAAATTATTCTGTTCCGGTTGTAATAAACCGCCAAAGCGTAAAAAGTTGGTCACGAGACACATCTGACAAAAGGCAATGTCGTGATTGACATCTTCTTTTTCCGCCTCTTCAATGTAAATGGTATGGATGTCGGGGAACTGGTCAAGCGCTTTTTCATTATTACTGGTGAGAAAGGCTTTTAAATCCGCTTCTGTGGCATTGCCAAACCAGATAATCTTGTCCGATTCATCCAAATCCGTTTGAGTCGCTGTATTCAGTAATACCGTTCTGGTATCACTATCCCAGCCGACAGAGATATTAAAAGGCTGGAGATCAACCGCTTTTACATACACGACATTGCCATAACTGAGTTGGCGAATATCCGATTCCACGGTCAGATTGACCCCCAAGTTTTCCACCAGATCCGCCGGAATATAGGAATTCCCATTGACAAGAAGCCCTTTTTCGTCATGGTCGTAGTTTTGAATTTTGATATTAATCAGGCGGAAATGGGGTGAAGTTTGATCCGATTTTGCCGTTTGACCACTCCATTGCAGCAAGCCATCAGCTAAACCTTGAGCAAAGCGATCGCGGTTTTCTTGAAGTAAGGTTAAGTCTTCGGGATTGTCGAGAAAACAGATATTGAAGATAATAGATGATGCCGCGACTTCACGACAAAACGGAAGCTGATTTTTGGCACTCAAGGTATCCGGTTTAACACCACGAGAGAGGGGTTTTCCTGGTAAACGCAGTTCGGGGACTTTCTCCAAGAATGCCTCTAAGACCAACTTAGCATCGTCTTTGCGGTCTTCGTTTCCATCAATATAATAGGCTTCAGTACCCCGAACTGAACCATTAAAGGCATTACCACCCAGTTCTATCGCCACATCCCCAGGCAGAACGCGATCGTTGATCCATTTGATTGTACCGCCCAGATCCAGGTCATCGGGTACCGTCAGGAAATTAACCCCTCGTGACTGGAGTTCCTGCACCAGGGCGTTACGGGTAAGAATCATTTCCTGGGCTTCCGTCGTCCCTAAAGCAACAACGCCGGGATCTTTCAGGTCATGACCCGCAGAAACCAAGATGCGCCCGACAGCCTTGGCTGGTGGAGGCGTGGGTTTAGTGGGTTTGGGTTCGGGTTCGGGTTCTGGAGTGGGTTTGGGTTCAGGTTCGGGCGGTGAGATAACCACTGGTGCGCCGAAAAATCCCAGTTGCACGAGAGTGGCAGGTCCCACCACACCATCAGTAATTAGGTTCCTTGCCTTTTGAAACAGCTTTACTGCTGCTTGAGTTCCTGGTCCAAACACGCCATCTACCCCAACATCAATTTTGGCATCTGCTAACGCTTGCTGGATTTTGCGGACATCTTTACCATGCATGTAGGGACTTGTCAACTTAATGATTTCAAAGCCCTGCCAGACTTCCCCAAAACCGCCGATAATACTCCGATTCAGTCGCCGTTCAGTCGCAGGTCCATAGCCCCCATCTTCGGCAATTCTATCCTGGGGATTGTATCGATTCCAAACCCGTTGGAACGCCCGTACCGCTAGGCTACGAATATCACGTCCGCCGCGAATATAGTCGAAGTGAGGATAATCTCTCGGACCCAACCATCGCCAGCCATGTCGTTCTAGAAAGGGACGCCAGCCATCGGTATCTTGGATATCTATCGCTAAACCACTTTGGTGGTTACTACGAGGCGGACGGGCGGCGAGTTGAATCCCACAGCGACGACCTCCCCGATAGTGATTGTAGAGGATAAGCTGTTGGGCAATAGTACGATACCCCGAATTGATGACTAGGGGAATGCCGCGATCGCGAATTGCCCGCCCCAGGGCGGCTTTAGCCGCAGGCTGGAGGAAGGGCCACACGGCTTTTCCCAGACGCACATTCAAGTCTTCAAAACTGACCAGGGTGTCAGGTGTGATAAAGTTCATCTCATCAATCACCTGCTGATCCAGTCCTCGCACGACATGAGTGGAACAAGAACGCACATTAAACAGAACTTCGGTAGAACCTGGGGGAGACACTGGGGGTAGCAAGACGGTTTCGCCGTCCCAAATCTGAATATGGTCAGTGAAGGCGTACCATGTATTCTTGTTGTTAAATCGGTCTGTGGCAAAAGCCACCCGGATATGGTGGGGTTCTCCGTCCTTAGGGTCCCAACTGTGCAGTACTAACTCTGTCCCTTGGGTCAGACTATAAAGGTCTTCCGGGTTAGAGATTTGACTGCTATCGACAGGCTGCTGTTTGAGGAGGGTATCTTCAAAAATTTTAAGGGTTAAAGCCATTTGCTGTTCATTTAAAATAATTTAGAGCAATTTTAGTTATTTTAGTATAGTGCGTTGTGGGATTTCTTGTTCAAGAGAGGTTAGGATAGATTCCATCAAAATCAATGGGTCAACTCTTAAGATTTGATTAAGAAATAGCCTCGAAACCTGCGATCGCGCTATACCAAATCTGGGTTATCTAAGGAATCAGACCCAATTAAAGTTGACGGTTTGAGATGGGAGAACAGGGAACAGTAAGGACTTAACGATTGTTAACATTTCTGAGTGCAGCGGACAGAATTTATGTCCAGGTAATGATGCCCCGTCGCCAAAATCTCAAAGGGTTACTTATGATTCACAAACCATCTCCCCATAGCAAATATCCGCTAACTAACCAAACTCGGTTAGTTTTTTTAAATAATATTATCAATAATCCTAACATTATCGTTGGTGACTACACCTATTACGATGATTTCGAGAATCCAGAAAATTTTGAACGAAATGTTTTATATCACTTTGATTTTGTCGGAGATAAGCTAATCATCGGAAAATTTTGCGCGATTGCTTCAGATGTCAAGTTTATTATGAATGGGGGAAATCATCGCACCGATTGGTTGACCAATTATCCCTTTCCAATTTTTGGTTCCGGATGGGAAGTCGCCATGCCTGATAGCTGGCCCCACAAAGGGGATACAGTGATTGGGAATGATGTCTGGATAGGTTATGGAGCAACAATTATGCCTGGTGTTCATGTCGGGGATGGGGCAATTATCGCCACAGCATCAGTTGTAACTCGCCATGTCGAACCTTATACGATTGTAGGTGGAAATCCGGCACAAGAAATCCGCAAGCGTTTTGACGATAACGTTATCAATGAACTGTTAGAGATTCAATGGTGGAACTGGGATATTGAGAAGATTACTCGTAATCTGAAAGCCATTTGTGGTTCAAATATACAGGCGTTACGTGAAGCGGTATGACTAAGGTTTAGGGGAGTTAGAACCCCTGCTGCTGCAAGATAGGGGGATTCTGATCGAGTGCGATCGCGGGCAATATTCTCCTGCTAAGTAATAAAAGATCAATATTACGCTGTCAGTTATTGATCCAAAACTGGGTGTGACACCCCTCACCCCTCAAGGCGATTATAAGAGTAGTAGATGTACCTTTAGGACGCTTAGAGAGAGTTACATGAGAGAGTGGCTCTCTTCTTTCTTTTAAGATTTCAGGGGGAATCCCCTCATGTAAATTCATGCAACAATTCTTTGACCAAAGTGTAAGGGTTAAAGAATTTTTTAGTTTATTCAACAGAGGCGGGGCGACATTTTGATGTTTATCTTCTCCTTGATCATGGAGAGTTAACCAACCCCAAGTATCGATAAACAGCTTAGGTTTCAGGCAGGTCAATATCAATATTTTTAGCTAACCTCCCGTGAGAAAATGCTCCAATAAATTATGACATCGGATCGGATGTATAAACCGATGTTTTTTTATATTCAGTTGACCATCAATGTGGAGCTGAAGACAGCACTGACTCCGCACGAGTAAACGATGTTAAAGCAGTATCCGCCAAATACTACTACTATAGAAACAAAGAGTTAAGCTGAAAGTATTACCAAGGAGGGCTGAATGAATGATCAGGAGTTGGCAACTCTGCTAAATGATCTGGAATCGGATCGGGTGGAACGTAAGGCTTCGATAGCTGACCGAAATATCATTCGTCAGGCTATTTGTGCTTTTGCCAATGATCTACCCAACCACCAACAACCTGGAGTTCTGTTTATTGGCGTTAATAATGACGGAACTTGTGCCAATTTACCAATTACTGACCAACTCCTACTCACTCTCTCGGATATCCGATCAGATGGAAATATTCTGCCATTTCCGGATATGATTGTTCAAAAACGAACAATTATTGGATGTGAATTAGTAGTTGTAATTGTAGAACCATCTGATGCTCCACCTGTGCGCTTCAACGGACGGGTTTGGGTAAGAGTTGGTCCGCGCCGAGCAACAGCTACACAACAAGAAGAGCGTCGTTTAGCTGAAAAAAGACGGGCAAAGGATTTACCTTTTGATATTCTACCTCTACCATCGGCTAGCTTAGATGACCTAGATTTAGACTTATTTCGTCGCGTTTATTTGCCTTCATCTTTAGCCATTGACATCCTCGAAGAAAATGAACGATCTACTGAACAACAACTCACCTCAATGCGCTTTGCTACAGTTGAACCCCAGCCAAAACCAACAGTATTGGCTGTCTTAGTCGTTGGTAGTGATCCACGACAATTTATTCCGGGTGCCTATATTCAATTTTTGCGGATTGAGGGCAGTGAATTAACAGATCCTATTAAAGATCAGAAGGAAATTGACGGTTCACTTCCTGATTTACTCCAACTACTTGACGCAACCCTTCAAGCTCATATTTCCGTAGCAACCGATATCACCGCTCAGCCCATTGAAATGCGACAGCCTGATTATCCCATTGTGGCGCTACAACAACTCGCAAGAAATGCCGTGATGCACCGCACTTATGAAGGAACATACGCGCCCGTTCGGATTACCTGGTTTAATGATCGTATCGAGATCCAAAATCCTGGTGGTCCTTTTGGTCAAGTGAATAAGCAAAACTTTGGTCAGCCCGGTATAACCGATTACCGCAATCCTCACTTAGCCGAAGCGATGAAAAATTTAGGCTATGTGCAGCGATTTGGAGTCGGAATTCAATTGGCACGCAAAGAACTGCAAAAAAACGGTAATCCACCTCCAGAATTTGTCGTCGAAGACGCCCATCTGCTAGTCACAATTAAGAAAAAACTATGAACACAACAATTATTGCATTTTTTAATAACAAAGGCGGTGTGGGTAAAACATCATTAGTTTATCACTTAGCCTGGATGTATAAAGATATGGGGCTGCGAGTTGTTGCTGCCGATCTTGATCCTCAAGCTAACCTGACGGCTGCATTTCTGGACGAGGAGCGATTGGAAGAAATTTGGTTAGGCAAGGATGCTCATACAGTTTTTGATTGTATACAACCGCTATTAAAAGGAACGGGTGATATTGATAATCCCTACCTGGAATTCATTGAAGAAGATCAGTTATCGCTTTTTGGAGGAGACTTAGGGCTTTTGGTTGGAGATTTATATCTTTCTGGTTTTGAAGATGAGCTTTCAGCACAGTGGCCCAATTGTTTAGGTGGAGGGGGTCAAGAACGAGCGTTTCGGGTTATGTCTGCCTTCTGGAGAATTATGCAAAACGCTGCTTTAGCTCATAACGCTGATGTTATATTACTGGATCTTGGTCCTAATTTGGGAGCAATTAATCGGGCGGCGCTAATTTCAGCTGACTATGTAGTTGTTCCTCTGTCACCGGATTTGTTTTCGTTGCAAGGGTTACGGAATCTGGGTCCAACCTTGCGAACATGGCGCCAAGAATGGCAAGAGAGACTAGCTAAAACAAGTTCTCTAGGAAAGAAGGGTTTAGCCACAGATTTACAGCTTCCTCAAGGCAAAATGCAGCCGATTGGATACGTTGTTTTACAACATTCAGCCCGATTAGATCGTCCCGTGAAGGCGTATAACCGTTGGATTGCTCGTATCCCAACGGTTTATCACGAAGATGTATTAGATCAACCCCTGAAGAATACAATTTCTGTCGCCGATGATTCCCATTGTTTAGCCTTGCTAAAAAACTATCAGAGTTTGATGCCCATGGCTCAGGAAGCCCGTAAGCCCATCTTTCATCTCAAACCGGCTGACGGGGCGATTGGCGCTCATACTTATGCGGTGAGGAATGTCTACCGAGAGTTTGAAAAATTGGCTCGCGCGATCGCCCAACGAACAGGAGTAAAACAGTTGTCAACACCCACCGCGCCTTTATAGTGGCATAGCGTACCGAATTGGATGGATGATATTGTAAAGACTCACACTCCGTGCGCCCAGAAACTCCGTACAATTTCTTCTCTACAATTAAATCAGGGCGGGTTTTGTTGTTCAGTTATTGGTGACAAGCTAACTTGAATCCCTAAACCCGCCCCTACAATTTAATCTCTTGTAGAGACAATTCATGAATTGCCCCTACAGGTAGCGCCTACACCGTCAAGAAAACCTTATTCATAATCCAGTTGCGGATCAACCTTAAACGTCCCCACAGACGCCTGTAACTCTCGCGCCACTTCCACCGTTTTCCGCAGTGAATTCGACACTTTCGTTGAGGAATCTGAGGTTTGGGCTGAAACCATAGCAATCTCGTACATCAAACTACTCACAGCTTGAGCCGTTTGCGTCTGAGACACCGTAGCCGTAGAAATTAACTGCACCAATTGGTCAATCTGATAGGATACCTCTAACATTTGACCCAAACTATTCTTGGCATCATCCACCAACTGTGTCCCTTCTACCACCTGCTTAGTGCTTTGTTCCATCGCCTCAACCACCATCGCGGTTTCTCGTTGAATACTCTCAACAATTTCCTCAATTTCTTGAGTCGCCGCCGCTGATTTTGCCGCCAATTCTCCCACTTCTTCGGCAACAACGGCAAAGCCTTGACCCTCTTCACCAGCCCGTGCTGCCTCAATCCCGGCATTAATGGCAAGTAAGTTGGTTTGTAGGGCGATTTTCTCAATGATAGATACCACCTTGGCAATCTGTTGCGACGACTCACCCAAGCGCTTCACTTTTTTCGCTGTCTCACCAATCGTACCCCGCAAATTTAAGATATTCTCTACCGTTAAATCCATCGCCGCTTGACCCATTTGTGCCGTATTGGATGCCGTACCCGCAACAACTGCCGCTTGGCGAGCATTCTCTGCCACTTCTTCAATCGACTGGGTCATTTGTTCGACAGAATTTAAAATTTGAGTCGTTTCTTCTGCCTGTTTCAGTGCCGCTTCTGCCAGTTGCTGAATCGCTTGTTCGTCTTCACCAACCGCCATATTCACTTGAATCGCTGACTTTTGTACCCGCGTTACAATTTGCCGCAAGTTCTCCACAATTGAGTTGAAAAAGTCAGCAACGGTGCCAATTTCACCAATGTTGACCTCTGCCCGTACCGTTAAGTCTCCTCGGGCTGCTCCTTCCACATCATTGAGCAGTTCAACTAATTGCATTTGAATCGCTTCTTTTTGTTGACGTTGCTCCTCTGCCAGACTTTCAGCTTTTTGACGGGATTGCTCAATTTGGGCTAAGAAATCTAAACGATCTAAGGCTGAACCGAGTTGAATTGCCACCTGTTTAAAGAAGGTCATTTCTGATTCTTGCCATGCCCGGGTACTGGAACATTGATGGGTGACTAATAAGCCGTGAAGATCTCCATACGCCAAAATTGGCGCGACTAAATTGGCTTTGACCTTAAAGGGTTCCAATTGACCCAAGTAACACTGACTCAAACCTGCCTTTTGAATATCTTCAATCGCCTTGACCCGCCCCTGCTTATATTTCTCGACATATTGCTCGGCAAAACAGGGGTCAGCAATATTCGCGCCCAAGGCTTTGGGAAAGCCTTGGGCCACCGATTCAGCCATGATCGTGCCTTTCCAGTTTTCGTCAAATAGATAAACGATCGCGCGATCGGTTTTCATGGTTTTGCGAATTCCTGTAATCGCGGCATTATAAATTTCTTCTACGGTCACGGATTCCCGAATACTGGATGTAATTTCATTCAGTTGTTGCGCCCGTTCGGTTTCCGCTTCTTTTTCGACCAAGAAGTTCACCCGGTCTAAGGACAAACCGACTTGAATGGCTAATTTCTTGAGGAACTCAATTTCTGACGGCTGCCAATTATGGGGAGCATTACAGTGATGGGCAATAAGTAACCCAAATAACTGCTCATCTTTGAGAATGGGTGTGACCAAATTGGCTTTAATTTGTAACCGTTCCATTAACTGGAGGTGATCCGGATGAAATCCTGCTTCAAAAACATTATTGGTGGGTACGACTCGTCCTTGTTTGTAGGCTTCGATCAGAGCATCGCCAATACAAGCGTCTTCAATTTTATCCCCCAAGGCACGAGTCCAAGCGGGAGCGACGGCTTCATTGGAAATGTATCCCCGCCAGTCGGGTTGGAACCGATAGATCACTACCCGATCAACGCCCAGAATTTGCAACGCCCCTTGAACAGCCGCCTGGAAGACTTCCTCTAAATCTCGTTCAGTCCGAGCGCGGGAAATGGCGATGTTGGCAAATAATTCTGCCTGTTGTGTTTCTGCCGATTGCTGATATAATAATCCCTTAACACTGGTGACCAGATTATTAAACGCTTGTGCCAAGAGGCGGGTTTCCGTCGGACCGGATGGTTCAGCGTGAACATTGAGATCCCCTGCAATCATTTGTTCCGCCGTGCCAACCAATTGTTTTAAGGGCATTGCCAAGCGACGGGCTAAAAATAACAGGATTGCGGCGATCGCACCGCCTAAGAGCAGAAACGCTAAGGAAAAGGTCAGCACTGCTTGAGATCCAGTGCTGCGGAGGTCGCTCAGTTCCATAGAAACTGCAATCACCCAGTTGGTTTTGGGAACGGTGACCAGCAGATAACGGCGACCCGCGTATTCAAAGTTAGCCCTGTTGAGGGAATCGCCAACCTGAGACGGGACTGACTCTATGGTTAAATCCTTGAGTGGCAAATTACTCGCTACTGATTCCGCCTGAGAATTCTGAGACTGTAGGCTATCGAGCAACATTTTGGCGCCTTGCGCGATCGCATCACCGCCCACAACCGTCTGTTGACCTTCTCCGTCCTGAATCCCGACGTTATGAATGACAGTGACATTACCCTCTTGGTTCAGGGCTAAAAGTTGTACGATTTGAGAATCAACTAAGTGTAAATCTGAGAGCAAATTATTCAGCACCGTACCGAACGCTGTGGCGGGTAAAACCCCTTTTACCACACCCAGAAATTCACCTGAGTTCGGATCAGTAATCGCTTGGCTCAGTTCAATTCCAAAGGTATTTGCCGATTGATCAAATGTCGGTTCGATTAACCGACCCTCACCTGTTTTCGTTGCTTGCCACCATTGTTCATCCCGTTGCACAAAGTCCGAGGTTGGGCGACTATATGCGACGTTGAACCCGTGTTTATCGGTAAAAAATAACTCCGAAAATTCGCTAACTTCTGCTGTTTTTTGAAGATAACTATTCAGGGATGGATTGGGTTGGACAATTTTAGTTGTGGCGAAGGTTTGTTCAAGCTGCTCAATCGGAATTGTCGGCAGCCCTTCAGTTTGAGCCACTGTTGCCGTATTCTTAGCCGCATTAATGACTAACGGATTATGCGCCACAATTGCGGGAATTTTTTCGGCTTCGGCTAACAATTCAGTGACCAGATCACTGGTTAATAATGCTTCATTTTGTAATAACTGCTCAGTTTGTTCTTGGCTGCGCCCCGAAATAATTCCAGATGTCACCAATCCCGCTAATCCCAAGGGAACCAGTACAGCAGGTAAAATGGTTTGCAATAACTGAATCCGCAGGGGAGTACTGTTCTGGGATAATAACCGATTGTAGCTCGGAAGAGTACGCCCCAGGAAAGAAGGCTGTTTCTTCGGCTCTGGAGGCGTCATTCCTGGGGGGAGAACGGATTCAAGAGGGAGTTGGCTGTTAGGATAATTCGTTGCACTATTTTGATACCCTCTATTCAAAGTGTCTTCATGGGATTGAGAGTTATAAGTATTAAGTGGATCAAATTTAGTAGCCATGAAATGATGTCCTTGAAATGAGAGTCTTGGTTGATTCTTGATTGTCATACTCGCTTTTTGATCAGCAAGCTACGTTAAAGAATTCTGGCATTGGCGCGGGGCGGTTTGAGTAACATCATGGTCAAAAAAGAATAGGGTAGAAAATTGCCCCTACTCAACAGAAATCAAATTTATAACTCAACTAAAAATGGTAGAAGATGCGGGTAAAAGTATCCTAAGTGGTCTTTCTGTGCCAACCAAATTGCTATCAATTGTCCAATACCCTATATCAGCTTTACATCATTAGAGAACTCGATCTAAATCTAAAATTTACAATCCAAAACGGTATCAGAGGAATTCTGGCGTTACAAAACACGACAGACACTTATCCTCAGGGGTTGTCCAAAAACAAACTCGCATTTTTGGCTAGATTCCTAATTCACCAATAGCAAATGACATAAGACATAAGACAAATGACATAAGACGATATTGGATTAAAGCACTCGTCTACAAGCCACACTAGCCGCCTTGACACCCTCACCAGAGGTAATTAAAGCGCCGATGGGACCGCCAACCGCTTCCCCGGCGATCGCCATTTCAATCGCCACCGCCAACGTACAAACATCTAAATCCGCTTCTGATGCAGGTTGCGCTTCTGGATGGTTATCTTTCCAGGCTTGGGCTAAAGGAACGGCAAGTTCTGCTAATTGATTTTCGAGGTTAAATTGCTGTACTTCATCAGAAGATACAGGTTCAGAGGTTGAGGGATTGAGATTACGTAATTGGTTGTCGGATTTGAATGAACTCATAGTGCTAGTACCTAAAAAAACACCACATTCAGGAATAGTGGGATTGAAGCGAAAACGATAGATTTACCCTGGTGGTGTCCAACCTTGAGGAGAACAGAAGCAAAAGAGGCGAGCGATCGCAGACCCTAGGCTTTCATTCCCAGATACGGTTGAATCTGTAAGACAGTCGTATAACTTGTAATACGCTTTTCTCATCATAGGTCAACTACACGAACATCAGCAACAAAGTCTTGGAGGTTTTATCGAGTCTTCATAAACGGGGGACTCCGAGTGCGGGGTGCAGGGGATAGAAGGGAAACAGGAAACAAGGTGGGGGAGTTAACTCAAAACTCTCTCACTTAGTCGGGGCGGGTTTAGTCACATCGGGGTGGCAAAACACGATAATCGTGAAAGTGAACCCCGACTTCCCCAATCACTCAAACAGAACCGTAACCTCACTGGATTGGGTAAAGTAATTCCAAATCGCGATCGCTAAATCATTCTCATATTCCAGCTTTTCAATACCCTGACAATTCTGGCAATCCCCTATGCATGATGACGCTTGACCATCTAATGCCCCCTCAGGAATTGCCAAACAAATGTTTACAACCGGGATCTCTTGTCCCTCACCTAAGCCGTTGTAGGTGCTGAACGTCACTGCTGCAACATAGTCCATATTGATGATCAAATCGGCGAGTCGGATGAATGCCAAGATAAACTCCTCGCACAGATAATTCAATAACTGTTTTGTCAAAAAAAACCCTACATAAAAAGGTTAAGTCATACACCCAATTGGCGTAGTCAAGGTTAAACTCTTCAATTTGGTGTCGTAGATGCGCTGACTTGCAACGGAATAGATTAGATAGCTACCCTAGCTTGAGTTTTTCTCAAACAGAGGGTTTCTTCTCTATGCCATTGCGATGACCCTGAAAACGTACTTAACCGTAATATAGCGTAAAACACGTAATACACTAATAGCATGATAGTCAATCTGCACGCTGATCAGCAAGAGTCAGGGATTAGGGACTGGCGATTGAGGATTGGCGATTGGAAAAATTCTCCATCACCTGTCTCATCTTCCCCATCTCCCCCGTTCCCCGTTTCCCGTTCCCCGTTCCCCGTTCCCCGTTCCCACAGTTCAGGCTAACCAGGCTGCCAAATTTTGACTTGACCAGTTAGACTGCGACTAACCATCGTTTCTCCATCAGCACTCATTGCCACAGCAGCGACACCCTCTGGATGTCCTTCAAGGGTATTGACTAATTCACCAGTTTCCAGATTCCAAATAGTCAGCGCTGGGTCACCACTACCTGCAATCAGAGTTTGTCCATCTGGGCTGATGGTGACAGAGTAAACCGGTTTTTCAAACTGGGAAAGGGTACGAACTAATTCCCCAGTTTCCCGATGCCAAATTTTGACAGTTTTGTCCGCACTACCACTGACAAGTGTCTGCCCATCTGGACTCACTGCAATTGAATAGACCCATCCAGTGTGTCCCGTCAACTTACTCAGCAATTCCCCAGTTTTCAGATCCCATAATCTCACCGTTTTATCCCGACTAGCACTCGCAAGAAGCCAAGCCGATTGTTGGGGTACGCCTCTATTCTCCTGAGAATCTTGGCGGTTGAGGAGGCTAGGTGTGTTATCTGTTATGGCAACATAGACCAGAGCAGAAATTGTTGGCAAAAGCTTAAACCAGCGAGCATGTCCCGATAGGACACTCGTCTGCTCGCCAGTTCGTACATCCCATAACTCAATTTGCCCTCTATTACCTCCCAAGGCTAAGATTTGACTATCGGGACTAATATCGACTGAAGCACTAACAAACTTTGTGTTTAACTGGCGAATTGGGCGACCTGTGGGTAAATGCCAAATTAGAGTCGTAGCACCACTACTCGTGCGATCTAGATCACCATTAATAATCAGCATCTGATTATCGTGGCTAATGACGAGTCGTGCCAACGTAACATCAAACTTAGAACGTAATGTTTTAGTCTTCAAATCCCATAATTCTACGAGATGATGTTGATGACCCGTAAGAGCTAATTTTTTTCCATCAGGACTTAGCGCGGTCGAACAATTAAATAAACTCGGAAATGGAGTCCTAGGAAATTGAATAGATTCTGAGTCTATGGTGTGAATATGAAGCCAATTTATCGGTGATAGTTTTAAGCCAGTTACACTTGCTTCTGGTGAATGAGTCGGTTTGCTGACGATTACTTGTTCCGGTTCAGCCTTCAAATCTGCAAGAACAGCAGCAGCGGATTGATAGCGCTCAAATGTCCCTCTCTGCAACATCTTGTCAAGGATGTTACTCAATTCGCGATCGACAGAATTATGCAAATAATCTTGCCAAACCCAACAGTCTTGTGCGAAGGAATAGAGATCGAAAGGGTCTACTTGGGTCAACAGATAAATACAAGTGACACCAAGACTATAGAGGTCACTATAAAAAACCGCTTTGCCTACGGCTTGTTCAGGGGCGACATACCTAGCACTACCAATTACAGTTCCGGTTTGGGTAAGAGCCGTTTCTGCCACCAATTTGGCAGCACCAAAATCCACTAAGACCAGTTGCTGATCAGTCTGACGACGAATAATATTTTCCGGTTTAATATCTCGGTGGATGATTCGATGAGCGTGGATAAAGTCTAGAACAGGCAGTAAGTTTTCGAGCAATTGTCGAATCTTTGTAGCGTCGAAACTGCCTTCCTCACTCACCTCTTCAGCTAAATTACGTCCATCGATAAACTCCTGGATCAGGTATTGGCTACTTTTCTGCTCGATATAGGCTAGTCGTTTAGGAATTTGTGGATGTTTACCGAGTGTTTCGAGTTGTCTTGCTTCCGAGCGAAATAACTCAGCCGCCCTCTCTCGATAATTGAACGCGGAGGCACCCGGAAAAAACTGTTTGATCACGCAACGTGGCTTAGTGGGCAAGAACTCATCCACGGCGAGAAAAGTTCTACCAAAACCCCCCTGACCAATTAGTTTAAGCGCAAAGTAGCGGTTATCTAATAACAGCTCTGAGCCACAATTTTGACAAATCTCTGCATCGATAGGATTTTGGGGATTCTGACAGTTAAAATTGAGGCAATATCGCATGGGAAATGGCTAAAATAGCATAGCTGGTAAAGCTCTGTAACTCTTTACAGGATTGCAATTTATAGTTATTGTTATTACTGTGGTTGCATTCTTTCGAGTTGCTCTTGTGTCCTGTGCAACTATGAGAATTTCCAGAAATAGCCAAATTTTATCTGCTCTTTGAACTTTTTTCGCAACACCATTGACTACCCGGTCCGACAGCCAATACATTGCCATCAGGCATAAATAGCATCCAATCTTCAGCACCCTCTTCCTCCGGATCTGACGGATCTGAATAGAGGGAAAATGTTCGCAAGGCTAATTGATTATCAAAAGTGAAAAGGGTATCCCAAAGGGGGGGAATGAATTTCACACTTTTTAAATTCATCCCCTCTATTTTTTGCAATTCTAAGGCTATCTTTGAGCGCGAATCTTCACAAGCGACTAGCACTTCAAGATTCTGTTCTAAACGCCAAGCACACAGATAAATCCATAGATGCCACTCTCCACGAGTATATTCTGATTGCTTAACTAAATTACCATGCTTTCGCTTGACTGGATTACGGTACTCTACAACTTGCTTGACTGGATTGCCAAACTCTAGAGTAATAAAACTACCATGTCCTAAGGAAACACCCCAGGCTTTATGTCCCAATAACGGTAATATTTTAGTCTCAATTAAATTTCTTTCAGTTGGATTAATAGACATTGCTTTTTTTTATAGTTCTTCAATTTAAAAATTATCAACACTGTTCATGCTGCTGGTATAGTCCCTATAGAGTAGTTTTCATTTGGATGAGAGACGTTGAATATCTATAATACAATAGCTTTAACATTTTTGGGATACTTTAATTAAACGATAAACGCTATCGTGTCTAGGGTAAATTAATCATCGTCCCAGTCAACAAGATCATCTATTTGCTCTTGTGCATCAGTATCACCAAACATTTCTATCCCTATTGCGACTATCTGCCAAAAACCATACCATTGTCCACTAATTTCCTGATGCAGCAATTGTTTTTCATCTCTATCAAGTCTTCTACCAATTCGGCGTTCTATTTCTATAACAGCATCCTTAAACTGTTTATTTTGAGCTTCATTATTTCCGGGAGTGTTACCGCGTCTAGCTTCCAATACATTACGGATAACACCTTCTATAACTCCCCTCGCTCTTTCAAGGATATTACCAGCGACTACTCCCGCCTGACTGACTGCATTAATAATCTGATCGGTAATTTCACTAACTGTATCAGTTGCCCAATCAATAGCAATTGTCGCAATCTCTATCGATGCCCCACTAATATCCTCCCAATAAATGATAGTTCCAGCCGCACCTACAGAAGCAAGTACAATAGAGCCTAGTTTGTAAGCTCCTATTCCTATAGGGATGACTACTGCTGGTGCAACAGCTATTAGCTGAGACTCGTCCTGTAGTTTGGGTATACCAAACTCAACCGAGTCACTATTAGTATTAGCCCCTTTGAATAATGTCTGAAGCACATTATTCAACATCTCATCCCGTGACTTTGCCATCACGCTACGGTTCTCCTTGGCAGGTGACGCTACGTCCTCTGGGCGAGACTGCACCACATTTACTCCGCCTTTTGCCTCTTTCTTGGTTGCCCGTTGCGCCATAGGCAAACTAGATTTTGGGATCTTATGCTGCTGGTACATCATTGGCTTCGACTTGAACTCAGATTAATCTCCTCAAAACCACCGCTGATGTCATGAGACATTCTTTATTTTAGGGTGGAATGAGAATTTGCCGACTGCTGAAATTTTCGGCTTTAGCGATCGCACTCTGGTTGGTTGTGGGTTTCCTTTGGCTTTGGCGCATCATCGCCCAACGTTATGGTCAATT
>NZ_JBKHHI010000121.1:0-16316 GCF_046539235.1 Coleofasciculus sp. | reverse complement strand
CATTAAAATGGACTCGGACTAGAGAGGTAGTCGTTTTTAGACGACTTGAGCTTTGGGTTCCTTGGGTTTGAACCCAAGGCGGTTGCTTGGGAGCCAAGAAATAAATTTCTGGAACCCAAAGCTAAAGTCCATTAAAATGGACTCGGACTAGAGAGGTAGTCGTTTTTAGACGACTTGAGCTTTGAGTTCCTTTGGTTTGAACCCAAGGCGGTTGGTGAAACTGTTCAACTCCCGTTCATCTTCTGTTCAACCTCCTGATTCGTAATCACATAACGGTAATGGGTTGACCCCTGAAGAATTACCCGAATTTTATCCTCCCTAAATCGTTCGCTACTGACTTCTATATGTCCAAAACCTGTCTCACTCCACGCCTGAAGCAGGATTGTCTCCAAGCGTTGCAGGAGTTCATCGATATTCGGGGTGGAAGAATGGGATAACATAATAATGCCTCTGCCATACAAACTGGTGTTGGTAAGTCCAACTGAATCCATTAAACCGCATCGTTCTCCAGAAAAACCCACCGGAAGGTATCAAAAGGTATCATAAAGCTATCAACTTTCATCGTTTCCCATCAACAGGAACTGAATCTTGATTGTAGAGACGTGTTGACACTGATGACGGTGTGCGCCCTTTCTCGTTGTCTACAATATCGTCAAATAGGTTTCTGTTGGACTGATGGGTAAGGGCTTCAGTGTTTGATTTTGTAGGTCTATTTCTAACCCCAACGATTCTAACGGGATCACGCCTAAAAGCGCATCGCCACCGCCGGGTAATTCCAAACACTCGAAGGTTCCTTCCCGACCAAACATTGATAGTTTAGCATCTTGAAAAATTCGGGCTTTGCCAATACCCATTGCTGTAGCCACGTCTACTTCTTTAAGTATTTTTAGTCCCAGTTTGGCAATAACGTCTTGTGGCAAACACAAGGTTGTGGCTCCTGTGTCTACCAATACATTGTCCAGTGTAATTGACCGAATTTGTTCGGGGCGAATTGTCCCATCTTCCGCTCTAATTTGGTCGGCTCGATTCACAATTTTCAGGGTTGTGAAAACTTTTCCCATTGGCTGGCTAGTTTTAATTGGCATAGGGATTTTCTCCTTAAAATTCGGAGTGATTCAGTTTATTATCATAACGTCTTTCTGGATTTAAATGGTGTAGGGTGAGGAGAGTAACGCACCTTTGCCACTATTCATATTCCATTCATCTTCTTCTGTTCAACCTCCTGATTCGTAATCACATAACGGTAATGGGTTGACCCCTGAAGAATCACCCGAATTTTATCCTCCCTAAATCGTTCACTACTCACTTCTATATGTCCAAAACCTGTCTCACTCCACGTCTGCAGCAGGATTATCTCCAAGCGTTGCAGGAATTCATCAATATTCGGGGTGGAAGAATGGGATGACATAATTGATGCCTCTGGGATACTGATTAGTGTTGGCGTGCTTGGCGTGCGATCGCGCTTCGGGTAAAGCGGAAACAAGCCTATAGCCTGGAACTTAACTCTCACTTTGTATACAAACAGGTATAAATCAGGCAAAGACGGTTTGTCAAGGCAATTTATGTAAAGTTATGTTTCGTAGTAGGCACTTTAGTGCCATTCGGATTAAGTGTGTAGGGGCGGGTTTCACAACTATCTTTTTGGTTGTACCCAGATGTGACGAAACCCGCCCAGAATCATGGTTCTAGACTCCCTGATTCAGTGTTAAGAGGAACAAAGCAGATCCATCAGGGATTGGGGCAATTCTTCAAAATGCTCTAACAAAAAATCCAGGATTGCCAAATGGCGCAAGTCAACGGGTTGAGGGGGGCGATACCCTTGACCTCGGTTGAACCAACATTGAACGGTTCCCAGAGAACGGGAACATATATGAGAAAGTTGCTCATACGTGACATCCCATTTGGCATAAAACTGCCTTGGCGTCATCCCTAATTCACAGTAACAATAGAGGTCAATGATGTATTGTTCACGCTGAGTAATTGGGCGGGGATAGTTTCGCCCTTGGGGATTATAGCGTCCAGTTGGGCTATGCACTGATAGATGCTCTAGTTCATGATCAGAATGGGTGGGATAACGGTATGAGTTGTCATCATCTTCACCGGGAGAATCGTTGCATGTTGATTGTGTAGGGGCGGGTTTAGGGACAAACACGAATTGTTGTACCCAACCTGGTGGCAAAACCCGCCCTGATTGTGTAGGGGCGGGTTTAGGGACAAACACAAATTGTTGTACCCAACTTGGTGGCAAAACCCGCCCTGAGTGTTCGGTTAGTTCCTCTATCTCTTCACTATGACGCAGAGTATTTAAAGTCCCAGCAATGAGTTTACCGTTAAGGCTTTCGGTCAACTGCTGGATCAATAGTTTCGCGATCGCCTGGGCTTCAGCATCCGTTAGGTGCATTTGGGATGCATCGAAGTCAATGTCGCTGTAGTGCTTGATCAACCAGAGGAGTTGGGTAATGCCTAATTCCGCTAATGCTTGCTGGGTAAGGGTTTCATCAGTGCGATCGGTGTCAAGTTTAGGGGGTAGATGTGTCATGAGGTTCTGCTCCTTCTGTAATTTTTAAGGTATTAGTTACTTGTAATAATGTTATAACAAAGCAAATAAAATAAAAACCCCTTTGTCTCAAAAAAAGGGATCTAAAGGAAATTATTGGAGCGAAAAAACGTAGGGGCGCACCGACGTGCGCCCAGTTTAACCCTTCGACTTCGCGGCAATTGAGCGTTCGACTGAGCGCTCACGCCGAAGTCCTGTCGAAATTCAGGGTTAACCGTCAAATTTATTCCACAATTTTAGCTGTGTCAGTCCAGTAGATTAGATAACTTCGCTTTTTTTTACGGAAGGGGGAGAATTCAAAGCCTCTCAAGAGCAGGAGAGAGGTTTTCCATATTCCGTGCAAAGTAAGAGGAGCCTATCTACGCAAAAGCGTCGCCCTCAAGTAAGCTAAAGCAAAGAAGCAAATTCTGCGATAAGACAATCTCATGAGCATTCAATTTGAATTTCAAGCTACCACTTCACCCTTGCGATGGGACGAAGCTGGGGGTATCCGTATCAGTCAGAGCCGAGTAACCCTTGACAGCCTACTTGCTGCCTATCACACTGGCTCTACTCCCGAAGAAATTGCTATCCAGTACGATGTACTTAGCCTGTCAGAGATTTATGCAACTATCGCTTACTACCTCACCCATCGCCAGCAGATTGATAACTACTTGGAGCAGCGTCGCCAAAATGCTCAACAGTACAGACAAAAATTGACTCAAGACAATAACTTGGTTAATCTCCGAGAACGTCTTTTGGCTCGTCATCAATCCCAAGTAAGTTGATATCAAATGCGTCTTTTGACTGACGAAAACTTCAACGGAGCAATATTGCGTGGGCTAATCAGGCGTTTGCCTGAGCTGGATGTAGTCCGTGTGCAGGATGTGGGGCACCTTCCCTAACTGAGTTTCAATCCTATCCCCTATTCATTACTCAACCGCACTCTGACAATGTATCGGATTTTGCCAACCAGTATTAGGCGTAACATTGGGCGCTTGGGCGGTGAGAACGATTGTTCCATCGGGTAATTTTATCCAGCCTTGGGCTTCAATTATTGGGGTTGAACGAGTCTGGGTTACAGGTTCAATCTTGGCTGGGCGATTATCGTTACTAGGAACTAGGGGACGCAAATCTTCCCACACATTATCGGTTCCCGTTACTTGGGAAATTGTGGGAGGAACACCGCCGCGTCCACTAATAATAAAATGGCTGGGAGTTTGGTCAGAACCCCCTTGACAGAAATTGAGAAAATCGGGTGGGGAAGCTGGGGGAGGTAATTGCAGTAATCCGGTGTTGGGGTCAATTTCTAAGGTGTCGAGTTCCACGACTCCTTGTTCGCCAAATTCGGAACTGGCGGTAATGTCAGACAGGGGAGTGAGGCGAGAGCGAAATTCGAGTCCATAAATTTTGTTGGCGGTGATATCAACTCTTCCCCCATTCCCCAAGAAAGCATTGGCGGTAATATCGCTATTTTCCCAGGTAAATCCGACAATAAAGGGAGAATTAATTCGGATATTGCCCCCATTTCCCCCAGCTTGGGCAGTTCCGGCGGTGGTAGAAATTGAACTGTTATGGCGTAGGAGTAGGATATCGTTAACGTTGAGGGTAATATTGCCACCTTCACTGGAATCGGTTTCAGCAATAATTGCAGCTTGGTTATTCAGACGGATAAAATCAGCCGTAATTTCTGTGTTACCCGCTTTGCCTGTTGCGTCAGGTGAAAACGGGGGGAGAACGATATCATCACCAACGTCAAATGAGGGAAAATTAGGTATCCTAGCATCTGCGGCTGTGCCAGCAGCAACGCTAACTTTTGCCCCATCTCGGATATTTAAATTCTGAGTGTGATTAACTATCAAGTTACCAGCATCCCCATCTCCAAATGCTTGAGCATACAAACCACTGGCAAATCCATCTCGTGATGTACCACTAAGTTCGATAGACTCTGAAGCATTCACCGTTAAACTTCCCCCTTGACCTTCACTAAAGGTTGAAGCCGATACTGCTGCACCATCGCGAGCAACCAAGCGTCTGGTATTAATTATTAAGTTTCCAGCATCTCCTGTGCTAATCGTATCGGTAGATAAACCAGTGGGAAACCCATTCGGTGCAGTACCAATTAGTTCTACCAACTCGGAAGCATTGACGGTTAAATTTCCACCTCGACCTGAATTAGAAGTAGAAGCACCGATGACGGCTCCATCGCGAACAATTAATCGTCTTGTTTCAATTTTCAAATCTCCAGCCCGTTGATTTCCTCCTGTGGAAGTAGACAATAGACTCAAAATATTACCATCCGGGGAAGTACCAATTAGTTCTACTGATTCCGAGGCTTTCACTGTGAGATTTCCCCCTACACCCTCTCCGGATGAACCTGTCAGTATTCGCCCACCATTGGTTAAGGAAAGTGACCGAGCGGTGATATTAATATCACCTCCTTGGCTTAAACCAAAAGCATCGCTACGGATAACAAAAGTACCATCAACGGCAACTGTTCCAGCATGGCTTGTTAAATTAATATTGCCACTTAATCCATCACTAGAGGAGCGAATGTCGCCTGCTTTAATATCATTATTGGCAGTCAGAGAAATTGCTCCGCCACGATTAACAGAGAAGGAGTCCAGGATATCTGCTGTCGTGTCAATCATGCCATCACTTTCCAGCGTAATATCCCCACCGTTTGTTTTAATTGAGCCGTTGAGAGTGATATCATTGCTTGCGTCTAAGATAATAGGTCCTCCGGGGGTTTCCAGGTTGCCTGTGGTGATACGTCCCGGTGATGGATTTTGAGAGAAGGTTAAGTTGGAATCATTGGGACTATTATTCGGTGATGGTTCTCCCGGAGATGTTACACTTGACCCCACAGAAACACGGACATTATCTATTCCCCAACTTTCATCATTAATCTCAGCATTGGTAAGTTCTGGCGAAAAATTAATTTGAATTGAATTGTCTGAATGTTCAAAAGTCTGGCTTAAGTTGTAGACTGAATCAACGGCTCTCCTTTGGTTAATTGATTTAAATAAGAATTCGTAGCCGAGGGTTGTGACCTCACTAGCTCCTTGATATGCCGGATTTTTAACAATGTCTGAAGGATTATATTCCGCAGGATATGACTGAGTTTGTATGTCTTTAGGTTCATTGTCAAAGATAATGTCATAGTTTTTAAATGTTGTATTGATCAGGGTTTGACCTCCTTCAACATTTAAATTCCAAATATCTGGTCCGTCCTTTGGTCGATTTCCATCCCATGAGCGGATAATGAATAGATCCAGAGAAACAGTGGCTATTTCATGGGGCGGCAGATTATCCAGCGTCAGGCTTATCGTATCGTTGACAAACTGCCCCAAAAATCTACGGTTTCCTTTCGGTGTGATATCTGTTGTTGGTGTGATATTTGTGGCGGTATTTAACCATACATCAGGAATGTCTCCTTCAAAGTCATCCCAATAAACAGGAATTAATGTCGTTGGCGGATGTTTTAACTCGTCTACCCCAGCTCTTAAAATTAATGCCGGACTATTTATCAACGTATCGACATCTGGATCATTCGGATAGTCTTCAGGTTTCAATGTCGTATCTTTACCCGTAATCCGAATATTTCCTGTGGTAATACTTCCCCTCGCCTCAACCTTCAGCGAAACTCCTGTATAATCGCCCAGAACCACATCCCCTTCGGAACTAATAATCGGGTCATAGTAACTCCAAAACTCCCCCGGTTCCCCCGCTAAATTCAGAATCGAAAACTGACCCCCACTGGCAAAATGAGCATCCCCAGAAATGACCCCATCACTAATTAAACTTAAATCCCCACCACTCTGAAACGGCGTTCCTGGATGATTCAATGCCAGAATATCAATGCCTTGATTTCCCTGAACATAAAGATTCCCACCTGTATGGGCAATAAACGGAGTTTCTACAGTATCCCGCACTCGCACCGTATCCCCCGCTAACAGGATTAAATCCCCAGCGGTGACTAACTGACTTTCTTCTAAAATTAAATTATTATTCGCCAATAAAACAGCCGACTGCGCCAACCCATCCCGCACTGTTGCATCTCCAGTTAATGCGGCTATCTCTAAATGTCCCCCTGGGGCGGCTAATTCTCCGGTACTGGTAACTGTTCCGCCAACTAAGGTTAAATTTTTACCAACTTCTAGAGTTCCTAAATTGGTAATTGCGGCTGAGTTTTGACCCCCCGCTACTTTTCCATATTGCAACCCCAAGGGAACATTAATAGTTAGCAATGGCGGTGCTTCTGGATTGGTTGCACTGAAGATAGTGCCATTCTCAAATACCACCCCATTGGCTGTACTCCCGATAAACGAACCCCGGATGTCTAATTGAGCATTTTCGCCAAAGAGAATTCCATTGGGATTGATCAAAAATAAATCGGCTGCGCCATTGACGCCTAATGTCCCCAAAATGTCAGAGGGATCAGTTCCGGTTACTCGACTAAAAATGGCTTTGATTCCGTCAGGATTAGCAAAATAAACCCGTTGTCCTTCGTTAATATTAAATTCTAAAAAGCTATGAAATAAGGCTGAACCTCGGCTGGCGCCATCCTGAATTAAATCGGCGGTTACTCCATCGATAACCACCCCATTCGGTAGGATTGAGGAACCTTCAGCGCCTAATGTGGAATCGGGTGTAATCTGGGCGAGGACAGGGTTACAGGGGATAAAGAAGAATGAGGCGATCGCGCTTCCATATATCAGACGCTGTAAGCTTTGATTGATGGTCAACATAGCACCCTCTAGATGTGAGATTTAGGGAATTCCCAACCTGATATTTATTTTATTGTGTCCTGTATCCTGTGTCCTGTAAACCTGTAAACCTGTAAACCTTATCATTCTGTAATCCTGTAATTCTGTAACCCTGTAACCCTGTAACCCTGTAGGGGCGAGTCGCTGCACTATCTTCAGAGGAAACCTATTAATTATATCGACTCGCCCCACTATCGTGACGGGGAAATCCATTAATTGTCTGGGCGCAAACCTTGCGCCCCTACACCCCCGCTATCGTGACGAGGAAATCCATTAATTTACCCGACTCGCCCCACTATCGTGAACGGCGAAACCCTTAGGAATTTTCGTCGTTAGTTCATTCCTGATTAAGGATAACTTGGTGGGTTACGGCGGATATCTAATTAAATAGTTTGTTTTGTCAATTTAGTACCGCCTAACCCACCCTACGGATCTACGGGTTGAGGGTTGATTGGGGTCTATAGGACGGCACATTTTCCCATTATATAAAACTACCTAAAATTACAGCCAAAGTCAAGCACTACTTCTATCTTTTTAGCAGCGATTCCTCCTCTGATATGTTAGGAAAACCTTAACCTTGGTAGGATTGAGGAACATTGAGTCCTCATGTCAAATCGGGCAGAATCTGGGCGATAACTGAGTTACAGAGGATGAAGCAGAATGGTGCGATCAGCTTTGCTGGTGCGCTTCGCGCAATCGCGCCGCCATAGCCTAAACGCTGTAAGCCTTGATTGATGGTCAACATAGCACCCTCTAGATTTGAAATTTAGGTCATTCCTAACCTGATATTTATTTTATTGTGTTTTGTGTCCTGTAATCCTGTAATCCTGTAATCCTGTAATCCTGTAACCTTGTAGGGGCGAGTCGCTGCACTATCGTGACGGGGAGAGGCATTAATTTACCCGACTCGCCCCACTATCGTGACGGGGAAATCCATTAATTTTGTTGAGGAATCCTCGTTGGTTCATCTGTAGGAAAGGATAACTCGGTGGGTTAGGTTGGATATCTATTTAAATAGTTTGTTTCGTGAATTGATTACCGCCTAACCCACCCTACGGGGTACGACGGGTGACGGTTAATTGGGGTTTATAGGACGGCACATTTTCCCATGATATAAAAGTACCTGAAATTCCAGCCAAAGTCAAGCGCTAATTCTATTTGCCGATAACACAGCAGTTAATCAGACATAATTCTGTCAATTAAAGAACATATCGCATCCCCAACGGCAACTCTGGCAAGCGCTTCACTTGCTTATATTCCAGCACTGTTTATGGATTTGTGGCGATATCCACGCATTCTGGCAAAAGACAAAATTTTATAACTTTACGCCAATTAATTCACTTTCCAACACTTCACAAACCCCAAATTAAAAATAAAATGAAACCTAAGACAACCACTGAACTCATCTAATTCAGACCGACTCAACGATGCAATTAAGCTCAATTAACCTCCCCGACTATTTAATTCAACTGGGGCTATGTCCACCAGAAAACCAAAATCAGCTGATCATTAAACCCGTTGCGGCGAAAAACTTTAACCTTTTAGTTACCTTACCCGACGGTGAAAAACTCTTGGTTAAGCAAGAAAGGTATAATCAAGACGGGAAAACAGCCGGAGAATTTGGGCAAGAGTGGCGCATTCAGGAGTTTTTACAGCACTTTCCTGAACTTGCTACCCTTCACCCCTATTTGCCCAAGGTACTCCACTTTGATCCGGGGGAATCAATCATCATATTCCGTTACTTAGACGAGTACCGCGACGTAATGGAATTCTACGCCGAAGAGACAATCTTTCCGAGTGCGATCGCGGCGTCTATTGGTACTACCCTGGCGGCTATTCATCGCGCCACATATAACCGAGACGACTATCGGCAGTTTTTCTCACAACAATCTCACTCTCTCCCCGAAACCGTACCTAACCTGATTGGCGGATTAGAACGAATCACCCCAGACATCTTTGGGCTGGTTCCAGTGGATGGACTCAAATTCTTTGCCCTCTATCAACGATACGACAGTTTAGGAAACGCGATCGCAGAACTGGGCAAAACCTTCACCCCCAGTTGTCTCAGCCACAATGACCTGAAACTCAATAATATCCTGCTTTCCAACCACTGGGAACAATCGTGCGATCGCAGAGTAAGATTGATTGACTGGGAACGTTCTCATTGGGGAGATCCAGCCTTTGACGTAGGAACTCTCATCGCTAGCTATATCCAAATTTGGCTGAATAGTTTAGTCATCAGCAACGCCCTGAGTCTCGAAGAATCCCTGCGGTTAGCCACAACTCCCCTCGACCAACTGCAACCCTCAATTGCCAGCTTAACCCAAGCCTATTTCCACAGCTTCCCGGAAATTTTAACACACCGCCCCACCCTCTTACTCCAAATCATCCAATTTGCAGGTTTAGCCTTAATTCAACAAATTCAGGCAATGATTCAGTACCAAAAATCCTTTGGAAACTCAGGAATCGCCATGCTACAAGTCGCCAAAACCCTACTCTGTCGTCCCCAACAATCCATCCCCACCCTATTTGGCACCATGACACCCGATCTAATACCCCCAAACCCCTCCCCCAACTCCCCCGAAACCCTCTGCGCCCCTCTGCGTTAACCTCTGCGTTCTCTGCGTAAAAAAAATCAAACCATGCAACTCCTAAACATACCCATCCATTCCCTACTCGACACCTTACAAGACATCGCCAACACCATAGAACTCCAAGCCAACTTTTGCATCCATCATCCCAACTATAAACCCTTTGAACTACCCGAAGAAATAATTAACCGTCTCCAGAACATGCCCTCAGACATCCAGCAACGCTACTGGAGTCTGCAACTGCGTGGATTTCTCTACGGAATCTACTACAATCAATCCCTCGAAAATAGCCTCGCCCTGAATACCGATAACCCAGCCATACCCCTAGACCTAGAAAACAATACCCTTTTAGGATTAGACTTAAACTTCTATCAACAATTACACAATCACAATCAAGGAACCGGTTACTTTGACCCCGGTTGGTTCGTTCTCAAACAGGAAGCCGATAACACAATTGTCGTCAGCAAAGGCAGTTTAAAGCTGCATATTGAACCCCAACGCCATCTCCACCCCAACCAACCAGCCGCTATTGGGGATACCGTAGCGATTCGGATGCCCAAAAACCTGATCCAAAACGGATTTTACATGGCAGTAAGTAACGCCGGAAGCCAAGCTGAACCCACCTTAGACCATCCCTCAGAAACCGTGCGAATTTACTTTAACCTCACCCCCGACGGGGCGGTTTCGGTCATGGATAGCCTAACCCAGAAGTTTAACGCGATTAACCTACCCTTTAGCTTTAAAGTCCTGTATAACCCCGCCGACTACGGACGTTATGATTCCGGGGTTTTCTACTTCGATAAACCCAATTACCCCACGGTTCGCCAAGTGTTGCAGGTGATCTATGAAGAAAATCAAGCCCATTTTAAACCACAAGTTCCCCTATTTACCAAGGTACTCGCCCCCGGATTAGGGTTAGCCGAAGAACCCGATACCAAGTTTGGCACACAAGAAAGTTTTGGCATGAACCGTTGTCAACTGGTTGCCAATGGGTTACTAGAAGCTTGGCAAAACGGGGATAACTCCCCAGACGGGCGAATGCAGGCAATTCTCCAACAGTTTTCCCTGTTTGGGATTGACATAAACCGTGCCTATCTCAATGCCAATTCAGACGATAATTATACACCTTTACTGAGTTCGTAGTAAGCGCTTTAGCGCTTCTGAGTTCGTAGTAAGCGCTTTAGCGCTTCTGAGTTCGTAGTAAGCGCTTTAGCGCTTCTGGCACTAAAGTGCCTACTACAAACTTACGGTAAGCGCTTTAGCGCTTCTGGCACTAAAGTGCCTACTACAAACTTACGGTAAGCGCTTTAGCGCTTCTGGCACTAAAGTGCCTACTACAAACTTACTACAAACTAGCGCCATTTCCCTTAACATCATGCAAATAACAGAAATTGCTCCCTCAGTTGTCAAACCCGCCGTTAAAATTCCTGATTTCCCTGAATCTGATTCTTCATTTTACCGCCAATTAGGACGGACTGATTTAACTGTTAGCTGTTTAGGATTAGGCGGGGGTGGTGGAATTTCGAGTCAGGATACACTATACGCCTTTGACCAAGGAATTAACTACTTTTTCTATTCCAGCGACTTGCACCACCATATTTATAGTTCCATGGCGGATGCCCTGCGTCAATTATGTAGTCGCAAATCATCAGTGCGGGAGAACGTCGTACTGGCAACAGTCACCTATATCAAGAATCCCGAAGTCGCACTGGCGGCTTTATTGGATCAGTTTGTGGAACTAAAAATTGACTATATCGATGTATTGTTCTGGGGATGGATTGGTGCGAATGATGGACAAGCGTTTAAGGATTGCTTGCAGCTTTCCCCCGATTTACGTGGTGCTAATTCCGTTTATCAGCGCACGATTGAACGGTTTTTTGGCACATCGGAACGGCTGAAGAAAATGGGGGCAGTGCGGTATATTGGCGCATCATTCCACGATATGAACCTGGCGCAGCAGTGGTCAAATAGTCCCTTATTAGATGTCGTCATGGTAAGACATAATCTGGCACACCGTTCTGCCCAAAATCAGGTGTTTAATCGCTTAGATATCCGAGATCGTAATCGTCCTGGGATTGTGACCTTTAAGTCTACTGGGTCTCATTCCGGTGCGCTTTGGGATGCGCCTGCGGGGTTACCGGAAGGATGTTGGCAACCGTCTGTACCCGATTTATATCGGTATTCCTTGAGTCAGAACTGTGTTGATGTTTGTTTGACCGGATTACAGTGTCGGGAGGAAATTGATGCGGCGATATCCGGTGTGCAAAAGGGTCAGTTAACCCCTGAAGAAATTGATTATCTCAATCTTTATGGGGATTTACATCGCCATCGGCTTTCTGTCTCCGATATCTCACCGGAACACTTAATTTATCGAGATTAAGTTTACCCAGTAGCAACGTTCCGTCGGAACGTCTGTGCAGGGTCAATTGTAGGGGCGGGTTTAGCCGTTTAATGGGGGGATCTTCCGATAACCTCTCAACAAAACCCGCCCTTGGTCAAAAACGGAATTAAACATTGTCATTACCGAGGAAAATCATGCCAGAAACACTAGAACAATTCACCTTACCCGAAGTTACCCCAGCAACGGATCAAGACATTCTTGCCTATTTACGCCATTCTCACCACATCGCGGAAATTGCAGCAGCGGCGGAACAGAATGCGTTAATTGTGGCGGTTTGTCAGCAATTAGGGATTACGGTATCTGAGGAAGAGTTACAAGCCGCAGGAGATGCATTTCGCCAAGAGAACAAACTGCTGGGAACATCAGAAACCTTAGCCTGGTTAGCACAACAGCGCATTTCTGTAGAAGATTGGTCTCAGGGAGTGCGGATATCGCTGCTGAGGCAGAAGTTGAGAGAACATCTGTTTGGTGAGGCGATTGATAGTCATTATATGAGCGATCGCGATAATTATAAACGGGTGGCGCTGTCTCAAATTCTGGTACGGGATTTGACAGAGGCGGTGAAAATTACCCAGGCGCTTCGTGAGGGGAAGGTGTCATTTTGTGTCTTAGCGTTAGAACACTCGAAGGGGAAGCAGTCTAAGGAAAATGGCGGTTTTGTCGGAGTGCGATTTTTGGCAGAATTGCTACCGGAGATTGCCCAGGCTGTATCTGAGGCTGTAGAGGGTGAGGTGATTGATCCGGTTCAAACGAAGCTAGGGTATCACATTCTTCGAGTTGAGAAGTGGTTTCCGGCGGAGTTGGCTGAAGTCAGGGAACAGGTGTTGGAGTCTCTGTTTCAGAGTTGGTTACAAGCGGGATATCAGTCTAACGCACTGGCTAAATAAAAACATTAAGTAAGCGTCAATTCTGCTTCTGATTCAATTGGAGGCAGTTTCGTAAGGATTTAGACACAGTTGTCTTTCCGACTTGAATCGGTATTGGATTAGGTTGAAAGCCTGTCTCTAAATTGTTAGGGGCAGGTTTTTTGTTGGTAGATAGAGTCTAGGTAATTTTATAGTGTTTCTAATATAGAGGTTATCGATCGCTGATAGTACATTCAACTGTAGGGGCGTAAGGCTTGCGCCCCTACCCACGTATCTCATCTGATTAAGTCTATAATTTAAGACAAAATATTTACTCTTTTTACTTAAATGTAACTTGTTCGTCAAAGGAGACTATAAATTAAATCATGAAAATGCTATAGGATGTATTTATAAGTGTATAGAATCGAGTAAATATATTTATTTATATGTCCTTTTTTTAGTCAAAATTCACTTGCTATGATGATGTAAATTTATTAAATTATTAATATAAACGAAAACGAGTTCGCAGTTTAACGGAGAACTATCAATGGCTACAATCAAAATTAGCAATCTAAATCCGGTTGGTTCCGAATTTTTCAACGATTCAGAAACTTATCTTAATGAGTTGAATGGAGAACAGTTGAACATGATACAAGGGGGATCTACTCCTGCCTGTATTGCGGTTTCAGTATCGGTAGCATATTCAGCATTTCAACTTGGTCGATGGTGGGAGCGTCATTTCTAATAACTTGACAAAATAGTTTTGACTTTAATCAAGAATAAACTGAATTGGAGGAAAATCAATCAATGGCTACGATTCAAATCTCTAATCTGCGTCCTACGGGTTCCGAATTATTTGGGGATTCCGAAAGCTATCTCAATGAGCTAACGAATGATGAGCTGATTATGACGCACGGCGGTTCCTCTCCTTTGTGTATTAGCTTTATAGCTGGCACTGCTCTTACGATCTACGGTGCTAACAAAAGTTGGTGGGGGTAAGTAAGCCAACTCTTGCCTAAATTTTTTAATCACTTCCTCCTAAACATGGGAGTTAATCAAATCTAGATTTGTTCAGTCTGCGCCTGCCTTTGACTTGTTTTAGAGGCAGGTATTTTATTTATGGGCATAGTTCGAGCAAGCAATAATGTTTATAATAATTATGAAGCCATTTTAAATAGTCCATAAAATGACACTACTGTCTATTAGCCTCCCCTTCTCATTTGCCAATGTGTATGAAGGCTTTGCCAAAGCTCAAGGAATCCTGCGAGTTGATGAGGATACCTTAACCTTAGAGTTTGAGATTAAAGATAACTTCTTTGGCGTTCTTAAATCTGAAATAAAAGAGGTGATAATTCCCATTCAATACATTGAGTCAGTAACACTCAATAAAAGCTGGTTAAAAACAGTATTAATTGTCAGAGTACAGAGCTTGAAAATCCTTAGTCATATCCCGAAGCATAATCAAGCACAACTCTGGCTCTATATATCTCGGAAGGATAGGAATATCGCCTCTAAATTTGCATCTTTTTTAAGGTTAAAAATATCCGAAAATGAGATAAAATTATTAGATGCGAATTAAATGGTCAATAGATTTTTTTATAGGTTAATAAGCTGAACGAGCATTTGCATTACCTTCACGGTAAGTGTCAAGGGGGGTGGTAATCAACACGCCCCAATTTGTAGAGACGTAGCATGCTACGTCTCTACAATGGTAAAGGAAAAGATGGTTATCAGATGAGATGCAATTATTATGAAGAGGTAGGAATTTGAGCGCCGAAATTATCAGACTGTCGAGCGACAGCCAAACGCTCTTTGGAAAACTCATCTAATGCGGCGCAAAACCTACCTGATTGCAACTGAATCCCTAAAGCATCAATGACGGCTAGAAAATCCAAAAAGGTCGCATTGTTATAGTTTTCCTCTTCATAAGCTTTAATTTGGTCTTCCGTGCGATCGCACAAATATGCCAGTTCCTTTTGTGTCAGTTGAAAAGCAATCCTGGCTTTAATTAAAAGCGTTGATAGTTTGTTGATGTCATCAAGGTTGAGAAGGACTGGCTGATTCGGATTATGGGAAATTAGGGTTTCATATTCGGTAAGTTCATCCTGAAGAGTCTTTAGCTGACTGTGGTATGAATCCTGGAGGAGTTGCCATCCATCAGGATCGTTCTGTTTCTTTTCTTCATTTTGACGCACGGTTATGATTGATCGCGCAAATTTCTCTGCCCATTTTTTTGTTACCTGATACTCGTGTTCATTCTTAATCATGGTTCCCACCTTCGTAAATCAATAGCAACGATTCCCTTGGAATTTTCACCTCGATCACGCTGAAAAAACTCTATTGACATTGTACCCTCATCATCTATCGGGTAAGGTTTGAACCTGTTTTAACAGGTTTTAGCTTGGGTTCCGGAAATTTATTTCCCGGCTCTCAAGTGAACGGTTAAGTTAACTAACGATAGCGTTGGGTTACTCTTCGAGAAGGCTTCGCCTACGTTCCAAGGGGCCAACCTACCATCTGACATTCTTCCTACTATCGGGTAAGGTTTGAACCTGTCTATTTTATTGATTTGTATACCTACTTTGAAAGCCGCGCAGGCGGGTTTTGTTTGTGTAGCTGCGGTTTCAACCGCCCAGTGAACGGTTAAGTTAACTACCATCTGACATTCTCCCTACGGAATCAGGGCACGACACTGTCGTGCCCCTACATTATCGCGATTACACTTTAGCCGAAATCTCTGGTTTCATCTGTTGGCGTTTAACGAGTCCTAAATATCCTCCTTTTAATTCAATCCCTGTCTCTCACGTTGTCAAGAGACAGGGATAGTTTTCGAGAAATATTCAACATAATCTGATCCAATATTTTTGGAAAAATCTATAAGCTTTTTGTCCGGATTGTTTTTTATTGCTCACGGGATTTACTACCCAGTATCAATAATAAATGCTTTAAGGTATATACAAATCAACAAATAATATCGAAAAAGTAAAGATATTACTATAATATAAAGTCTTTTTATTGCTTAAATTTTCATTGATATATGCTTGTGCATTTGCTTCAATGGAATTGTCGATATTGATTCAACCCTATCGACTAAAATTTGTTCATTTAAATCAAGGAAAAAATAAATGGCAAACATCGATATCATCCGTGCTTGGAAGGATGAAGAGTTCCGCA
>NZ_JBKHHI010000120.1:0-16355 GCF_046539235.1 Coleofasciculus sp. | reverse complement strand
GAATCCAAATTTGTGTCTGTCCCCTATTTTCTAGTCATCGTATGAACGCCATCCCAATAATCGGGAGGAGGATTATTCTGATAATGTTTAGCCCGTTCAATATGAATCAAAACTGGCTTATCATTAGGTTCAAATTGATAGGCTTGTTCAAAATAAACAATTGCCTTCGAGAAGTCGCGACTTATGTATGCCTGACGCCCTTTAGCATACAGATCTAAAAATTTGTGGGTGTTATCATTAAGAGGGGTATCGATATCTTGAATCAAATGATAAATGCTGACCGCTTGGTTTTTCCCCTTCACGCGGATTTTATCCAGTTCCCGCACCCAAACATTATGGCGACAGAGGTTATAGGTATATTCACTAATGATAATATCGCAACCATACTCTTTCGTAATACTTTCCAGGCGGGCGCTGAGGTTCACACCATCTCCGATAACCGTGTAGTCCATGCGTTTGTGGGAACCAATATTACCCGACACCACTTCTCCCGAACTAATTCCAATCCCAATATGAATTAAAGGTTGGCGATTTCGCATCCGAGGTTCATTAAACTTGGCTAAACGCCAACGCATATCTAAGGCGGATTGAACCGCCATCCAGCCATGATTTTCTTTTAACGCCAAGGGAGCGCCAAAAACTGCCATCAGTGCATCACCAATAAATTTATCTAAGGTTCCTTTATGCTCAAATACCGATTCGACCATTGTTTCAAAGTATTTATTCAGTAGCGATACAACTTCCGACGCTCCCAAATTTTCGGTTAAAGTCGTATACCCCCGAATATCTGAAAATAAAATAGTTACATCCTTTTTACTTCCCTGCATCAGCGCATCTTCACCTAAGGCTAAGACTTCATCCGCCACCTCTGGAGTCATGTAGCGATACATGGTTGTTTTCAGCCGCTTTTCTCGACTAATATCTTCTAATACAACCAGACCACCTCGCACCATTCCTTGGGGATTGGTTAGCGGATTAACTGTTAAATTAATACTCCGTTCAATAGGTTGGACTTGCTGTTTAGACAGGTAACCTAAAGACCCAGAATTATCATAGTCTTCATTCCACAAACTATAAGTTTTTGGGTCATCGCTTTTGGGAATAGCTAAGAGATAAAGATGAGTATCATCATGGGATTGGCAATAGGGGGGAATATTCGGTATTTCTATCTCTTCCAGGGGACATTGAAACAGACCGACCATTAAATTTTGTTCGGGAAGGTAATGCTTCGCCCCCGTAGTTAGGCTGTCTTGTAACCGAAATTGGAGATGTTCAATTGGTACAACATCCCAGACATAGCGATTGGTGAGTTTTTCCTCCCACAAGTGACGGTTTCGATTATCAAGTTGTTGTAAGGGACATCCCAGTAATCCTAGCGCCGCATCATTAATTGTCACAATTCGTCCCTGCATATCGGTAGAAATAACCGCATCAGAAAGGCTTTGCAGGATATCTTTTTGATATTGCTTTTCGATCAGAACATTTTCAAAAAGTTTGGCATTCTCTAGGGCAATTCCCGCTTGAATATTAAAAGCCCGCATAAACTCTTCATCGGAGGTGGTGAAGCTGCCTTGATTTTTATTAATCAATTGAGTCACACCAATTAATTCGCCACCCGAGTTAAAGACAGGCATACAGAGAATATTACGGGTGACATAGCCTGTTTTTTTGTCCGTCGTTGGATCAAAGCGAGGATCTTTATAAGCATCGGCAATATTCAAAGGTTGACCCGTAGACGCCACATAACCGGCAATTCCCCGATTGGCTGAGATCCGGATTTCTACAATCTCTTTGCCATCAGCCGTCGCGACCTTACTCCACAGTTCCCCATCATCTTTACTTAGCATAAATAACGTGGAGCGGTCTGCTTGCATTAACTCCCGCGCTTGATCCATGACTAGACGTAGTGTGGCTTCTAGGTCTAAACTTTGACCCAGGTACTGGGTTGCCTTCAGGAGGGCGGCGGCACCGCGTTGGTTACGGGCTGCCATGTAGAATGATTGGCAGGTTTCTAGGATAATGCCAATCGAGGCGGCAAAGTCACGGAAGCGCTGTTCATCTTCTTCGTCAAATGGTACACCCCCAGCTTTATTCAATAGCTGGACGACAGCGACAATCTTTTTATTGCTGCTGACAATAGGCATACACAAGAGTGAATTGGTATGATAGCCCGGAGATTCGTCAACTTCAGGATTAAACAGGGGATGGTTATAGGCTTCGGTGATATTGAGTGATTCGCCCGTCGTCGCCACATGACCCGCTAAACCCACATTTAGAGGAATGCGAACCTCCTTAGCCGCCTTGTCCTCACCAGAGGGAATTTTTGCCCAAAGCTGGTCTTTGTCACCATCAACCAGGAAGATAGTAGTACGCTCAGCTTGTAGGAGTTGACCAATTTTTAGGGTAAACGCCTCCATCACCTGCTCCAGCATAGTTTCCAGCGCTTCATGGTTAATCATTTCCAGCGCCCGCAGAAATTGCTGAAATTCGGCGGTGATGAAGTCGAGTAGGCAGATAAATTCGGGAAGGGATAGGTCTTTAACTCGATGAGTTAGGACGCTAGTACGATTGAGTTGGGTTAACTGGGTCAATGTAGCAAGAACGCTACCGGCATTAGACAGTGTCATAGTATTCGCTGTTGAACAGCTACTTTTTGCTCTGGCTGTCAGACGCACTCTCATGCACGTCTGGTTGAGGAATGCAGTCTGGGTAAAACAAATAAGCGCAGCGATATCGGTGAAAATTGAAAAACGCTTCCGTTTTCCGTTAATTTAGACCAATCTCAATTTTAGACAAATTTATCTGCCTGAGTTGTTATTTGTCATTTATGCTTTGTCCTTTGTCATTTCCTCTTACCTATTGCCTCTATTGTCTCATCCTTGTGTCCTCACTCTATATCCAGAGAGATTCTTGCTGGCTGAGTTGAGGATTCGCCCTTAAATAATTCTCAACTCAGTTACAGGTATACGCCAACCACTCAAGCCAGAGGGAGCATCTGCTCCATATCCCACCCAATAACGGGATGATCATCACTATATCTCTACTCTCTACCAGCTCCCTGATCTCCCTTTGTCGGGAGGCTCCCCGACGCCTCCGCCTCCCTATCCAGAATTTACATCCCTAAAGACGCCCTGCCCGTTGCTCATCTGGCAAGATGCGATCGCAGATGACCCATAGATGTTCTGGCTCATTTAGCTTGGTTCGCCAATTTTTCAGGATGCGATCGCATACCAATTTTTCGACCCCTTCCTCTTCTTCTCCTGTGCCGATAGTATCAGAAGTTAAAGTGATGAGTTACCTCTTCTATGTTTAGGTTGATAAATCACGCTTATGCTTCAGCCCAACTTTGCCGTGCCAAGCCGCCACCCAGGTCTTTATTAACTCGAAGATCAGGTATTATATTCACCAGGTTGAAAGTAAAGTTAATAGGTGTCCTCAAAATGCTGCATTATGCTCATTCATTTTGAGGTCATTAGTTTTGCCGAGGTATCGGCACATTTGAATAGTCAATACTTTTGGGAGACGGGAAGATTATGTCAATCGGTGAATTGATCAGCACTCTGGTGGGAGTATTCGTGTTTGGGACACTATGGTATTTTTTCAACCGACGACAATACTCAACCCAAAAAGAACTGATGATCAATACGATCGTCACTACTCTTATCTTTGCTGTTGTGTTTGGTCTTTTACAAGTTCTGCTTTAGTTACTTTCAACAAGCTCTGAGTCTAGTTCGTTAGCTTCGGTTTCAACAGGGGCAGGAAGATCAACTATTGGGTTCTAGCTGATGTGATTGCCGAGGTCATAGGTGGAATTGAGAAAATGCGAAGTAGCACTTAACTTGCTATCTCATGTTACGTCTCAATAGGTTACCTAGACTGGAGCACGTTGTTTTAGTCTCAGGGTCGTAGCTAGCTCAGTCTCATTCCTGCTAAAGACATAGATTTTGGTGAAAGTTAATCGGCTATCTCATGCATTAACATAAAAGGTATGGGGAATTACCCGTTCCAAAATGACGTTTGCCATGTCATGTAACTACGAGAGGGAATAGCGTGTCTCACACTATTGTTACGGAAACCTGTGAAGGGGTTGCAGATTGCGTCGAAGCTTGTCCAGTTGCTTGCATTCACCCTGGTCCCGGCAAAAATGTCAAGGGGACAGACTGGTATTGGATTGATTTCGATACCTGTATCGATTGTGGTATATGCTTACAGGTATGTCCTGTAGAAGGCGCGATCGTTCCGGAAGAGCGACCGGAGTTGCAGAAAACGCCCCAATAAATTAGGGCTTGCTGAATAAATTGTGGTGGGGGTAGGGAGCAGGGGAAGCAATGTAGAGACGTAGCATGCTACGTCTGGGAGCAGGGGAAGCAGGGGGAGCCATAGTACGGTAGGGAATCACCGTCCTTGTAGGGCGGTGAGGATGTCAATTATAGCAGTAGACACATCGATTAGGACTTTCGGCACCATTGTAGAGACGTTCCATGCAACGTCTGGAACATAAATGATGTGTCCTAACCGCTATGGCGGTTGCTATAAAACTCTATACTCTGCAAACTAGAGACGCCAGCAATATCCGTCAGGTTGTATTGCAGGGGGGTAATGGCAATATAGTTTTCCTTAACGGCTTGAACATCGGTAGCTAAATCGGGGGGAAGATGGGAATGGGGAGGTTGTTCTATATCCTCAATCACTTCACCCGCTAGCCAATAATAGGTTTTACCCCGTGGATCAACTCGTTTCTCAAAGGTGTCGAAATAACGACGAATTCCTTGGCGGGTAACCTTAACCCCAGCAATTTCCGCCTGACTCACAGGCGGGATATTAACATTAAGTAACATGACTTTGGCTAGGGGCTGCACAGAGAGTCGCTCAATCAGGCTTTTGGCAAATGTGGCTGCAACATGAAACTCCTTTGACGTGTAGCTAGTCAGACTGAAGGCAATGCTGGGAATTCCTTCTAACACCCCTTCCATGGCGGCGGAAACCGTGCCAGAGTAAAGGATATCGGTTCCCAAGTTAGAACCGTGGTTAATCCCAGATAGGACAAAATCGGGGGGATCATCAATTAATGCTCCCAATGCTAACTTTACACAATCTGAGGGAGTTCCGGAACAAGACCAAGCTTTAACCGCCGGGTGAAAAATCGTATCAATCGCTTCGGCGCGAATGGGATCATGGAGGGTTAAACCATGACCCGTTGCCGATCGCTCTCGATCTGGACAAACGACGGTAACATCATGACCCGCTTGTGCCAGTGTATCAGCCAAGGTGCGAATACCCAAGGCAAAAATTCCGTCATCGTTGCTGATCAGCAATTTCATCAAATTCCGTGTGACTCCTGACTACTTAGTCATCGAACGAACTATCCCCTTGTACTTCCAGCAATTCTTCCCAAGAACAACCAAACGTTTCCTTTATCCTGCACACAGTATCCATGTTTACCTTGCCCAAGGATTGCAGGGCGTAACGCCTCTATAGTATATAATCATCTTTGGCAAACAAAAAAGCAATTGCCCAGAGTGCTAAGCGCTTACTAGGCAATCGCCGTCATTTCCATTTACACCAAATCTGATGAAGTCACTCTCTTCTTAACTTGGGTACTTTTCCTTCTACCCTTTCTGCCCTCTGCCTTGTCCCTACCCAAACGGGGGTAATTAACCCGGATTTAGTATTACTTATGGTACAGCAGAAGCCCTACCAAAAAACCGATGATTAAGCCTGACGTGTGACCCGTGACACTGACTTGAGGAATTGATAAGTCAAAGACGACTTGAAAGGCAATAATAAATAAAATAAACCGTAAGCGACGAGACGCTAAACGCGATTTTTCACGCCGCCATCCTTGAAGTAAAATAGCCGCCGTTGCGCCCACAATCCCCATCACGGAACCGGATGCCCCAACCACAAATTGCGCCTCAGAGTATCCGAAATGAGTGGCTAGAGATACCACCAACATCGAACCAACACCACAACTGAGGTAAAGCAGCAAATATCGCCACCCGGAGAGCGCATATTCGACAAAGGGTCCAAGGATATAAAGACCCAGCATATTCATTAATAGATGCAGAAATCCAAAGTGCAAAAACGTTGAGGTTAATAACCGCCACCAAGCACCGTCAAGAACTTCCTCTGGTACTAAGGCGCCGAGTTTGTATAAAACTTGCGGATTTTCACTTCCGCCAAAGTGAATTTCCCATCCAAATACAATCAGGTTTAATCCAATAATTGCCCAAGTCGTATAGGCTCTAGAACCCAGGAATCGTTCTCTGGAACCGTATCGCATCTGATGTTGGAGATTGAGTGTAAGTCGTGCTAGAATCTGCTGAGAATGTTGAGTCAAAACAGCATCAGGGTTGACAGGTGACTGGGATAAACGAGCTTGAATCGCATGGCGATAGAGTCCAGTATGGCGGTTAGAAATAGCCAAGAGTTGCTGACGTGCTTCCTCTACCTCTCCCGCCGCCCAATCCGTCGTAGCCAGCCAAAATCGGCGAATGTAATTGGGATAAAATGCTAAGGGTCCAGTGAGCAATTGGGCTACCTGGACTTTTTGACCGCAAAAGGCAAAGGCAAATAAATAAGCTTGACTTTGATTGATGCCGCGATCGCTTCGTTCTAAGATACGTTCAAACTGATCGAGTTGGGTGAGCAAACGATTTAAGTCCCCCATCTCTGCCAACGCTCTCAGGTAGTACAGAATCAGACTGGGATCATGTTCTAGGGCGGTCTGTGATACGTTGGTTTCAATCCACTCCCGCAACTCTTGCCAACGCGCCTCCATTTTATAGAGGGTGGCGATGGTGTGTCGCACCAGAGGGCGATTGGTGTTTTTGTAGCGGTTAATAATCGCCGTGGCTTCAACCGTTGAACCCTGCTTCAATTGTTCCAGGGTGTCCAACAATTCAGCAAATTGACGCCAATTTTGGGCGGGGTGTAGCCAACAGAGGAGTTTACCCAGTCGGCTAGCTGCACCAAAGCGTTCCTGATATGCCAGTTGATTCATGAGTCTAAATCCCAGAATCGGCATTAAAATCAACAAGCCCCACAATCCCCCACCAATCCAGCCTGCATTCTCTGGAGTGAGGACATACAAAACAGCAGTGATGGCTAACACCAAGCCGGAAACAATCATCCAGCTACGGATATACAAGGCTGAATCCGAAACACTAGCACGACGGATTCCGACGATAATGTTCAGAATGCAGGAGGTGCAGACAATCCAGAGGAGTAACTGATTAATATCCATTTCTGGCGATTGGCTATCGGGCTAGGAGGATTTGGCGAAATCCACCTTTTCAACCATAACCCGATCCAAGACGCGATCGCGGTTGTGGGAATTATCGGGTTTGGGGTTGTAGGGATTATCGGGTTCGCGGTTGTGGGGATTGTAGGGGTTGTAGGGATTGTAGGGGCGAGTCGCTGAACCAATATTGAGGTGTGACAATTAACCTGTCTCGACTCGCCCCAGTCTACATGCAGATGGTGTTAAATAATTTCTGATACCTGATGCCGGGTTACCCGCTAAGATGAATGGGTTGCTTGTGTGAATTTTTTCAGGGGTAATCCCAATATTATTGGTCTTGAATTGCCGATATCACGCGGAGGGCGACCCGATCAAATTGATCGGTTGGTTCTCCTATTTTAATACAGCGGGTCGCCCCTACAGATGTTGCCAACACATGGACAGCAAAGAAAAATCCGCCCTACCAACTGGGTGGTTAACGACGGTGAAAGTTCATCTGCCTTCACGCTATGGCAGATCAAGAATGCTTGCTAGCTCAAATCCTTATCCGGACTGGGTGACGCCTTAGGATTACTATCCTTGATCAGAATCCGTGGCAATTCCGTAAATATACGGAGAAAATAGTCCGGCGATCGCGTTCATTTCTAACAAGTCCTGCTGAGGACGCGATCAGAGTAGAGACGTTGCATGCAACGTCTCTACAACTAACGTTGCGCCATATACCATAAAAAGTCAGGACGATACATGGTTAACGCGGCTGTTTACTTTTGGTTGTTCTTTTTCCGCGAATGTTCTTTCTTGAAGGCGACGCCAAATCCTAAAGCAGCCGCTGAACCCAGGATGGTCAGGGGTTCGGGAACCGGGGCATATTCTTGGTCAATCGTGGTCATATTCGATAAACCTGTACCCGGTTCACTGTTCATACTAATCTGCTTGAGTACCTGAAACTGAGTGACAGACCTATCAAAGACCACCGAGTCGGCGAGGAAAGGAACATTATTGTCTCTAATATTATCGGCAAAGAGGCGTCCAACTTCATTACCATTTCTATCTGACACCGTATCAGTCACTTCAACTCGTCCAGAATCGACCACAGCATCAAAACTTAGGTAAGACTTCTGAATGGGTCTTGTGGACTCTACATCATAGCTGATGTCTAAATCAATTCTGTAGCCATCTTCCGCTCGGAAAAAGTCATTAATCTGTAATCCTGGACTATGAGATGAGGTTCCTGGTCCTACCCCAATTTGGAAGGGACTAATAGGACGCACATGACCATCGGTAAATAGCTTGTCACAAGTCGCATTAGGGTCACTGTAATCCTGACAAGTATACGCAAAGGTGAAATTGCTAAAGGTCATATACTCATCTTGGACAGTGCCGTTATCTCGGATTAATTCTCCTAATGATACGGCTTGCGCTGGATGGGTTACCAATCCCAAAACTGCGGTAGCGCTGGCGGCACAGGCGATGGCGATTGCACTTAGACGGTTCATACTGAACTTCTCCTTAATATCACGAAGTTGACGAAAGTCCACAAAGTAAGTTAGTATGAGCCAGTATAAATAAGAAACAATATTTGAAAGCTGGCGGCTAAAGATAAGAATAGATTCTGAACCTGAGAAAAGCTTACTCAAAGCGTTCAATCTATTCAAAATCAGAAGGTTAATTCCTTCCCAACGAAGCCGCCTTTTTGTTTAGACTGGCTTAACTACTAACCGTTTATCTACTTTCTAAGTTTATATCCTATTTATTTAACTGGAAAGTATTTATGCTTATCTTGACTGAATCTTTATCTAAAAAAGTTTTTGCTTAATCAAGGCTTTATGAAGTTTTGTGTTGACTTGAGTGCTTTTCACGACCTACAAGACTAGCGTAATTCTGTCTCGGTTTTGATAATTTACAATTAATTGGTTAATCTAAAATTGCCCATTCCACAAAAAACCGCCCCAGCAACTGAGAGATTAAGGGCGGTAAAAGTCCAATGAGTAAATTGTTAGATTCTTTGCCTATCGGGGCAAAGCTTAAGTTTTATGCTTCCGCGAATGCTCTTTTTTCAAGGCGACGCCAAACCCTAAAGCCGCGACTGAACCCAGGATGGTCAGGGGTTCAGGGACAGCATGTCCCTGCTCAATGGTTGTCATCGTGGGTATACCCGTACCCGGTAAACTGGTCAGATTAATATCCTTGAGAACCTGAAACTGAGTGACGGGTGTATCGAAGACATCCGAGTCTCCTAGGTCAGGAACATTATTCCTTGTGATATTATCCGCGAAAAGTTGTCCAATGGGATTACCATTCATATCTGACACCGTCTCAATGATTTCGACTTGTCCCGAATCTAAAACAGCATCAAAATCTAGGTGAAGGGATTGATTGGACGCAGATGACCCACTACCTGATTGCTTGGTTTAGAAAGTGTTTATACTTACTTTTAGTAAATCTTTATATAAAATTATAAAAAAAGCCGCCCGACCCATGGCGGGTTAAGGGCGGTAAAATTTTCGGAACTGAACGGTTTCATTTTTGGCGATCAGGGCAAGGATTGGGCTAATAGCTAATTGCTATCTCACCAAATTTTACCTACACCGACTTCGCCTAAATCAAGTGGGATTATGCTCCTTGACCGTACAGGGTTGAGGTCACTTTTTACTTCTGGCTTTTCTTCCTCGACTGCTCTTTCTTAAAGGCGACGCCAAACCCTAAAGCAGCCGCTGAACCCAGGATTGTTAGAGGTTCGGGGACAGAAGAATATTCCTGGTCAACTGTCGTCATATTGGATAAACCCGTACCAATTTCACTGGTCAGATTAATATCCTTGAGTATCTGAAACTCATAGACAGATTTACTGAAGGAACCCGATGTGGCTAGGTCAGGAACCTTATTATTCGGATCTTGCTTCTCTGTGATATTATCGGCAAAGAGTTGTCCAATGGGATTACCGTTCATATCTGACGCCGTCTCAATGATTTCGACTTGTCCAGAATCTAAAACGGAATCAAAACTTAGGTGAAACTTATCGATGGGTTTCGTGGATTTTACATCATAGCTGAGAGCTATATCAATTCCGTAGCCATCCTCAGCTCTGAAAAAGTCATTAAACCGTATTCCTGGACCGTGAGGAGTGGTTGCTGGACCGACTCCAATTTGGAAAGCACTGGTTGGACGAATATGACCTGCGGCAAATAAATCGTCACACGTCGCATTAGAGTTATTGAAATCCAGACAAGCAACTTGCATGTTGAAATTGCTAAACGTCAGATGCTCATCTGTGAAAGTACCATTACTTTCGATTAATTCTCCTAATGATGCGGCTTGAGCCGGACTGGTCAACAATCCTAAGGCAGTTGTGCTAGCTGCACAGGCGATCGCGATTAAACTTAGACGGTTCATACTGAACTTCTCCTTATGTCATCAAGTTGACGAAAGTACACAAAGTGAGTTAGTATGAGCCAGTAGATGTTAATAAAAATATCTTTAGAACTGGCGGCTAAGATATAGATTCTGAACCGGGAAAGTTAAATCAAGGGTTCAGGCTATTGAAAAGAGAAGGTTAAAACCTTTCAGAGAGAGTCGCCTTGTTTCTATGACTGGCTAAAATACTAACCATTTATCTAGTTATTTAGTTTATACCCAATTTATTTGCCTGGGAAGTATTTTCACTTATCTTTACTGAATCTTTATAGAAAAAGTTCTTGACTTCATCAAAGCTTTATAATGATTCGTGTATTGTATCGTAACTTTTTTTACTTAAATTTAGAAGAGGGCGAGGACGGGGGATGTGGGGCTAATGTATCTTGATAGTGCTGTAACCACCTTTTTGCCTGGGCTTGACAAACAGGACGCTGATTCCGTAAAACTACGTAAAGCATGGCAAGCTATCATGTATTGGAATAAGCCTATTGTACGGAGGAAAGCCTGTTGGTTATTGTGCCAAACTATTGATGGATAAATACGAAGGGATTTTAAAAAAGAGATTTCAGTTTGATTCCAAATGTAAACATCTATATTAAAACTAGATATTAGTTTATAAAGGTTGGCAAAACCCAGAGACAATTAACAATGACTCAACCACAAATTACTCCCTACGGTTCCTGGAACTCTCCCATCGCCGCCGAACTCATTGTGGCGGGTACGATTGGTTTGGGAAGTATCGCCCTTGATGGTACGAATACCTACTGGATAGAAGCACGACCCATGGAAGCGGGACGTAATGTGATTGTACGACGTCAGGCGAATGGCGCGATCGCAGATATTACCCCCTCTCCTCTTAATGTGCGTACTCGCGTTCATGAATATGGAGGGGGTGCTTATACGGTTAAGGATGGGATTATTTATTTTGCCAATTATCAGGATCAGCGCCTTTACCAGCAGACGGGTGATACAGAACCTCAACCCATCACCCCAGAGTCAGGGAGAACTCTCCGCTATGCTGATCTGGTAATTGATTCTCAGCGACAACGGCTGATTTGTGTGCGCGAAGATCACAGCAGTGAAGGTGCAGAACCCGTTAACACCTTAGTCAGTATTCCTTTAAACAATAGTGACTCTATCCAAATTATTGCGGCGGGACATGACTTCTACGCCTCACCCCGATTAAGTCCGGATGGTTCTCAGTTAGCCTGGTTGAGTTGGAATCATCCTAATATGCCATGGGATGGGACACAACTGTGGGTGGCGTCGATTCAAGACGATGGATTATTGGGTGAAGCTAAATGTATTGCAGGTGGAGTGGAGGAGTCAATCTTTCAACCCGAATGGTCACCAGATGGTGTATTATACTTTGTTTGTGATCGGACAGGGTGGTGGAATCTTTATCGCTGGAATCAGCAAGCAGTAGAACCTCTGTGTGAAATGGAGGCTGAGTTTGGTCTTCCCCAGTGGGTGTTTGGCATGTCTACTTATGGCATTTCATCCCGCGATCGCCTAATCTGTGCTTATACTGTCCAAGGTCGATGGCGCTTGGGGAGTATCGATCTACAGACGAAACAGTTAAACCCGATTGAAACCCCTTATACCAGTATTTCATCGGTGCAAGTGACAGAAAATCGCGTTGTCTTTATTGGCGGTTCTGCAACCGAACCCACTGCGGTGGTACAAATGGATTTAGCTAGCCAACAGATAGAAGTTCTGCGTCAATCGACAACATTAGAGATAGATAAAGGATACCTCTCCATACCCGAGGCGATCGCATTTCCCACCGAAAACGGTCAAACCGCTTACGGCTTCTTCTATCCCCCGCAAAATAAAGACTATCAAGCGCCCGAAACCGAGAAACCGCCTCTGATTGTCAAAAGTCACGGTGGACCGACTGCATCCACATCCAGTACCTTTAATCTCAAGATTCAATATTGGACAAGTCGCGGCTTTGCCTTCTTAGATGTTAACTATGGCGGAAGTACAGGGTATGGACGCGAGTATCGCCAACGCCTCCAGAATCAGTGGGGAATAGTCGATGTCGATGACTGCGCCAATGGTGCAAAATACCTAGCTGAACAAGGATTCGTCGATGGAGAACGGTTAGCGATCGCAGGCGGTAGCGCTGGGGGGTATACTACATTAGCCGCCCTTACCTTCCGGGATGTGTTTAAAGCCGGGGCGAGTTATTACGGCGTCAGTGACTTGGAAACCCTAGCCACCGACACCCATAAATTTGAATCCCGTTACCTAGATGGATTAATTGGTCCCTATCCAGAACGCCAAGACTTGTACAAAGCGCGATCGCCCATTCATTTTACCGAAAAATTGTCCTGTCCGGTGATTTTCTTCCAAGGGTTAGAGGATAAAGTGGTTCCCCCCAATCAAGCTGAGACAATGGTAGAGGCGTTAAAAGCAAAGGGATTACCCGTAGCATACATCACCTACCCCGAAGAACAGCATGGATTCCGACGGGCGGAAAACATCAAGCGCACCTTGGAAGCCGAGTTATACTTTTATTCACGGATATTCGGGTTTGAGTTAGCCGAACCCATTGAACCCGTCGCGATCGACAATTTTTAACCCATAATTTATCAGGAAATTAAACTGTAGGGGCGGGTTTAGGGATTCAATTAAGGGGGGAATTAATACCATGTCATCCAAAACCCGCCCTTCCAAAAAATTGCTGTCGGAGGATGTCACAGGAACTTGCTACCAAAACTTCTTAGAAGCTGAGAGCTACCCAACTTTTGCGTCGGGAAGAAAGCGACTCTGAGGATTTATCCTCCCGTATCCTACAACCTCTGTAGGATATGATAAAATTCTTATATGGCAAATTTAACGTTGACACTAAAACTACCTTTTTATCGACTCAATCAGGTTAAGGCACTAGAGTTTGAGCGCTTAACAGCGATTAATACTCAAGTGGCTAATGACTTGCTGCGAGTCGATAAAAATGAACGTAAGAAGTTGACGAGTGCCGACTTCAGACACATCGAAATTGGCTCAATGTGGATTAATCAGACTATCCGCAATTGCAGCGCAAAAACCAAGGTGAAGCATTTCCAGACTATGTGGATTGAGGTGAACAACCAAGGTTATAGAGTGCTAAAGTCGGGAGATTTGTACACCGTGTCTTTTAGCCTCTATCGAGGCAGGAAAGGCAGAATACCTCTTCAGGTTCATTCCGCCTCGCATAACGATGTTTTAGACAAACTTGTTAAGGGTGAAGCTAAGCTAGGTTCACTTAAGCTTTGTCAGTCCAAAAAAGGCATCTGGTATGCACTCATCTCTGTGTCTATGGACGTTCCGGATGCAGCAGGCGTGAAAGGTTGGATCGGAGTTGATAGAGGTCAAAATAATATTGCTGTCGCCGCCCTCCCCAAGAGCTTTGGCAAATTCTGGAAAGGTGGACGAGTCAAAGGATTGAGACGCCAGTTTCAACAAACTCGGAAACAGTTGCAGCAAGCCAAACAGCTCAAGGAAGTAAAGCGATTAGAGCAACGTGAAAGACGAATCATGACCCATATCAATCACGTTATTTCAAAAGAGTTGGTACAGCTTGCCAAGGATTTTGAGATGGGGTTGCGGTTTGAGGACTTGGGCGGCTGTAGGTCAACCATGAAACAGCGCAAAAAGACTAAATCAGACGCGGCACACAATCGTGATAGCTGGGCATTCTATCAGCTCGAATTGTTCACTCGATACAAAGCCATTCGTGCAGGTGTGCCTGTTGAATCGGTTCCGGCTCCTTATACCAGTAAGTCAGACCATCGTAATGGTGTGATCGGCAAACGAAATGGTGACTGGTTCAGAGGTTTTGATGGATATCGGTGCAATGCTGATTGGAATGCCTCTCAAAATATTGGGCAATGGCTTGGTTTTTCATGCCCTGTGTATCTTCAGGAGGCTGTAGCTGCAATGGCTATGGCTGATACAGAGGGTGGGGTCTATGACAGTCCCTTAATAGTGTGAACTGTCTAATCGGGTGGATTTATCCCCCGATTAGACAACCGCTAGAATCCCTTGTCTTTCAAGCAAGGGAGTGTCAACCTAGAACCATTAATACTCAACAATCTATCCCAGAAGGTCAAGCCATGAGTAACCGGGAAACCCGAAAACTTGTCCGTCAGGAAACCCAAGCCCTTGCCCGTGAAGTCAAAACCCAGGCTACCATTTTAGGCGGACTCGTCGCGGCGATGTGGGGTTTGGAACTGATTGATTTAATTATCTTCCAAGGCGCACTCGACAGCTATGGTATTTTACCCCGGACAATTATTGGGTTAAGGGGTATCCTATTTGCCCCATTTCTCCATGGTGGTTTACCTCACCTAATTGCTAATACGGTTCCCTTTCTCACCCTCGGCTGGTTCGTCATGTTACAAAAAACCAGCGACTTTTTTATTGTCACTGCCATCACCATGGTTGTCAGTGGTTTAGGGGTATGGCTGATTGGTTCTTCCGGTGTTCACATTGGCGCTAGCGGTCTAGTTTTTGGCTATCTGGGTTTTCTACTATTGCGTGGTTATTTTCAACGCAATATTCCCTCTATTTTGCTTTCCCTTATTGTGGGATTTCTCTATGGAGGCGCAATTTGGGGTGTTTTACCAACGGTTCCTGGTGTATCCTGGGAAGGACATTTATTTGGTTTTATTGGTGGAATTGTGGCTGCACGCTTGTTATCTCAGCCTAAGGGATGAGGAATGGGGAAGATGGGGGAGATGAGGGAGATGAGGGAGATGAGGGAGATGGGGGAATTAATTCAACACTTGATCGGGGCGGGTTTAGTTACCTTTGGGTTAAGTAAGAAATGATAATAGTGAAACCCGCCCCTACACACCGCCGCCGAAAGTCGTGAAGGGTCAATATTTTCCCAATTATTAATGGCAAAAGAAAAATTCCCTTATCTGGTTGGTTCTAAATGGACAGCGACGCAACAAACCTGGGGTTGGCGACATTTTAAAGTAGTTAACCGCAAAAATCAGGGTCAATGGGTTTTTGCCGAAATGGTGGCATCCTGTGATCCTACGGTTCGCTTTTGGCTGAATGCTAAACAACTTAAAGACCGTTCTTTGTGGAAACCAGGTTGGCAGTCTTTACAAGAAATGAAGGAAATAGAAGAGGATGAATTATAAAGTGAGAGGTTGGCTGGAGGGAAAAAACAGTTCAATGAATACTCAATAGGATAAAAATATCCCGATCCTATGAAAATATTGTTGCTCAGGTAAGGTCTTATGAAAATTAATTCGTCAAAGTTGATTATTGCTTTAGCTTTCATCATTTTCCCGCTGAGTTGTGCGGCTTCTAGCGGTGGTAGAGTCTGCCAATATAATCCTGAGTCGGGTAAACCCAATCCTTTGGGAATGAGAGCATATATTACCATTACAGAAGACGAAGGAAGTACGATTGTCACTTATGAACAGTTTCCCTCAACTGTTGATGAAAATATTACTCTGACAACGAAACGGGAACTTACATTTCATGATACTCCCTTGGACACAGCGCGGGTTATTCTTCTGCAAAACAAGAATTACTATTCTGAGTTAGTGGGGTATGATGACCCCGAAGGATTTGCCCCTGTTAATGAAGTACTAACCTGTGAGTCAAAGTGATGGGAGGTTACATTTTAATATCTAAAGGAAAAATGAGCGTAGTCGAAGAGCCAATTGTCTGGGCGGGTTTAGGGATAATTTGT
>NZ_JBKHHI010000119.1:0-16364 GCF_046539235.1 Coleofasciculus sp. | reverse complement strand
GTCCGGTTGTGTTGAGAGTTTATCCTACCTGTTAGGTATTGGGACAAAAACCTATATTATATGCACCTAACTCAAACTTATACCAAACAAAGTAGAAAGCACCCAATTCAGATCGCTAGGAATGGCGTATGTGTTGATATCTTTGTGAATTATTTTTTCTTGACGCTGAAAAATACCAAATTTCCAGGTGTCTCCTGTTGTCACCGTGCCATAGAGTATCGGAACAGTTGAATCTGTCCATTGATCGAGGGCTATTAATTCTACCGCTAACTGAGTAAAACCTCTGGCTAAATCAGCATTTTTCGCTTCAATCACTAATAAATTTTGTTCAGTAGAAATGAAATAATCAAAACTGCCTTTGAGCCAGTTACTCACCCGCACAGGATATTCAATTTTGAGGGGAACTTGAATGAATTTACAAATCGTCTTTAGAATCGGAAAAATCAAGGCTTCACGTCTAGCCATCTCGGAAACCGGATCGACCAACGTGAGATTTTCTTGCAGTTCTATTCTCAGGGGTTCTGGATCGATTGGCAACTGCTGTGGGAGTTGGAGTGAGCTATTTTTGAGGGTGACACCGAATTCAGCTAGGATATCAGCAGTATCGTAGGCTAATTGGGCATATTTACTGAACGTATAGCTCTCGGATGGGTCAAGAATCCTAGCTTTGCTCATAATGATGACTGATCGCCAACGCTAAATCAAATCAATGATGCTAACCATAATAGCAGTCCTCAACCCCAATATTGTTCTAGCTGGTAGGCTTGGCGCAGGTGTTGTAAGGCGGCTGTTGAGAGCAATCCTTTTACCAGAGCAACAAATTTTCCCCACGCTAGCAATTGCGACTCACTTTTGGCTCGGTTGAACTGATATCTATAGAATGTTGTCCAAAACTCTGGCGCAATTTGAGACTTCCAGCGCTTGCGCCAGCGCACCATGTCTTGATGGGTGGGGGGTTCGGCTTCCAGGATGGGTGGAAAGTCGGCATAGCTGACGAAACGGCTCAACCCTTTACCATGAACGTAAACGATATGTTGCCAGCATTCGATGCGATAAATCTCGTCAGGAGAGCGGTTAAACAGCAAGGCGACTGTCTCGACTGTGACAAATCGTGCCAAGGGGTGAGGGGTGGAGGATTTGTAATTTAGTTTTGAGGCTTCAAAAGTGGGCGTTTTTGTGGTATGTGTTGATAACATAGTAATTGATTCCCATGCAATGGTAAGTCATTCCCTTGTAGTGGGGTGGAAAGGGCGATCGCTCCGCAGTTTTCCAGGCTAGAGGGCGATCGCTTTTTCCGGTAAACTTATTAAATGACGGTATGCAACCACTTGTCAAGTATGGGGCGAGTCAGGCTTAGAGTTCGAGAATTTTCACAAGAGAAAGGTTGGACACTCAAGGAAGTATCTGAGCGTTCCGGCGTCATTTACAGCACCGTGAGGCATTATGCTCGTTGTCCGGGAATGTCAAAGATTGACTTTATTTCTGTCCAGAAGCTAGCTCGAACCTTTGATGTGATGGTTGAGGATATGGTTGAGATTGTGGAAGAGTAGCGGCTTAACTCTCCCCAAGCTAGCAATTGTGATTCAGTGGTGGATCGGTTGACAAGGATGGGTGTTTTTGTGGTAGGTGTTGATAACATAGAAAATACCTCCCATTTCATGGGGTGGAAATGGCGATCGCTCCGCAGTTTTCCGGGCTAGAGGGCGATCGCTTTTTCAGATTCTCTCATTAAACGATGCAACTGCATCACTTGTCAAGGATGGGGTTAGTTAGGCTAAAGATTCGAGAACTCGCCCAAGAGAAGGGATGGACGTTGAAAGAAGTGTCTGACCGTTCTGGAGTCATTTACAGTACGGTGAGAAGTTATGCCCGTCGTCCTGGAATGTCAATGGTCGATTATACTGCCCTCTATAAGTTGGCTCGAACCTTTGATGTGATGATTGAGGACTTGGTTGAGATTTTGGAGGAGTAGAGACAAGCCAAGCGTAATAATTAAAAAAACGCCATAACAAGTCAAGGACGTTAAGATGACGAATCGTAAGTTAACCTTAGAAATTTCTGAATCACTCTTTGGGCAACTCAAGCAACTGGCTGAATTGACTGAAGAACCTATTGAATCCCTGGCGATACAGATTATTGCCAGTAGCCTGCTGCGTCGGCGTGAAAAAGAGCGTCGTTTGAATGAACGATTAGAACCCATTACTCGTGATACTCTACACGGTGAAATTGATTTAGGAGAACCTGTGGGTCGTGAGGTCTGGTGATTCTAATGTGTATGTCCCACAACGCGGGGATATTATTTGGCTCAATTTTTCTCCTCAAACTGGACGTGAACAAGCGGGTCGTCGTCCGGCACTGGTTATCTCACCGATTAGATACAATCGCCGAGTAGGATTAGCGTTAGTGTGTCCGATTACAACCAAAGTCAAAGGATACACGTTTGAAGTACCGATTCCAGAGGGGTTGCCAAGGCTTAATAGGATTATTGAATTTGACTTTAATCTTGGAGAAATTAAAGTCAAATTGTGTACGATTGGATGCGCTCGCTTCCTGCATCCGAACTCAAACTGCTTCAAAGTGCCGATTTGAGCAACTCAGACGCCACAGCTACCCCAGACGCCAGTGCAGATCCAAACGTTTTAGCAGAACCTCCCGAACAATTACTCTATGAGAATTTAAAGCAAAAATCTCATCCCAAATCCCTGCTTAACCAACTGCAATTTATGATCAAACCTCAGCTACGTCAAGAGTGGGAAACGTACATCACTCAGCAAGCTGCGATCGCGGGTTACAAAACCTTAGTCCCGGCAAATCTGGAAAACGCCTCAAACTTAGCCGTTGCCAACCTCTATTGGTATTTCCAAGTCAGAGATAAATCAGAAGAAGAGACAGAAAAAAGTATCAAGAATACGTGACATTTGTCATGCGTAATTAACGCTTGATTTGCCACATTTATTCTGAAGCATCCGCTAACTCAAATAGACGTTTTAACCATTCAACAAACTTGTTCGCGATTTCAGCATTATCACTCATACCAAGTTGCGTTCTATCATGTCATTCTGAGCGAAGCGTGAAGCGAAGCTATAGCGAGGAACGAGCTTTAGAATCTGGACAGATGCTTCGCGTCACTCCGTTTCACTGCGTTTTGCTCAGCATGACAGATTCTACCTTAGACTGCAACTTGGTATCAGTACCTGTGCAGTAATTGCTTGTCCCATTGGCATTCACGGTGTTTCTTGCCAAGCTAACCACGTATTAATTAAGGCTTTGGGATGATGAATTGGCGTGTAACGATTCAATTTCAACTGTTCAATTTCTTGCACAATCGCCTCGGCTTTTGGACGCAAACTATCATCAGTCGGAATTAGATGGTGTGAGAGTAATATCATTCCATATAGCAGATATGTCCAGGTTGCTTAAATTATTACTTGGAACAAACCAACTTTTATTCAAGAATTTATGTTCTGGTTTTGATGAACCAGAATATTGATTGGTAAATCCAGGGAATGTCAGCCATCTAGCTTCTATTAAATCATCAGAATATACAGGAACATAATATGTTTCTTCTTGTGAGTTTAATCGAATAACCAATTCAAATGGAGTTATAATTTGAGTTTGACTGCGAAGTTGAGGTGTCTCTAGTTTTTGTCTAATGATTTCAACTTGTAAATTATGATCTTGGGTTGAACTAAAACTGATTGTTGAATTTAAGCTCGGTGCATGACCATAAAATAGATGGCTAATTTGATAGTAAAACTGAGGGTGGGGGGGGTCACTGGGCAGGCTAAAGCTGGAGCGTTCAACCAGTTCACCTCGGTTATGGAGTAAATAGGCTAAACGTTGAGGATTGCCTTGATTAACGAATAGATACACAGCTTCCAATAATGTGGTTTTTCCACAATTATTCATACCCACGAGTAAATTGACTCGCGCTAACCCATCGATATGAAAGTTATTGAAGCAGCGATAGTTTTGTATAGTGAGATCACGTAACATAAACTTTTAGCTAAAGGAGCAGTGATTATTTCTTATCTTAGAGGCTAATCGTCACTGTGGTCATAGCTGGGTGATGATCAGCGATCGCACCTTGAGCGATCATCGTCTATTGTTTTAGCTAGTAGGCTTGTCCCATTGGCATTCCTGGCGTTTCTTGCCAAGCTAACCACGTAATTAAAACACACGTTATTAACTACTTACGATTTCTCTAATACTGGGGGAAAGCGCTTGTGATGCGCTAATGCCAAAATCCGAATTTGGTTGTTTTCCAGGAGGCGATAGAGTAGAAAGTAAGGAAATTTGGGCAGGATGAGACGACGAATAGAACCTCGAACTCTTGAACCCGCTTCTGGATAAATTCTGAGGAGATTAACTGTATTTTCGACGTCTTCTAAATACTCCAAGCCAAGTCCCGGTTGTTGCGCTTCGTAATAGGCTATGGCATCGGTTAACTCCTGACTGAAGAGTGGATGAAATATAACCGTTTTCATTGCCAGGACGCACGAATCTGTTGAAACACGTCCTCAGCCGGAATACCAGTGACTTGACCATCGTCTATTTCGCGATCGCGTGCTTCAGCTTCTTGAGTCCAAACACGTTCAACATCCTGGTCAATTTCACTGAGTTGACTCAAATGTTCCAGAAGTCGCGCCAGCAATGCAACTAGAGAGTCTTTAGGCAGAGCAAGGACTTCAGCTTCAAGCTGTTTGAGGGTCATAGGAGTTTTAGCTCAAGATGGGCAACTATCCTGATCATAATCATATCTTGCGATCGCACGTTGATCTGTCATCGTCTTGTTGCCTTGGTTAAGCCAGATTCAGTCGTCAAAAGTGACGCCACCAATATTGTTCTAACTGATAGGCTTGGCGCAGGTGTTGTAAGGCAGCTGTTGATAGCAATCCTTTCAACAGAGCAATAAATTGTCCCCACGCTAGCAATTGTGACTCACTCTTGGCTCGGTTGAACTGATATCTATAGAATATTGTCCAAAATTCAGGAGCAATTCGGGATTTCCAGCGCTTGCGCCAACGCACCATGTCTTGATGGGTGGGAGGTTCAGCTTCCAGGATGGGCGGAAAGTCGGCATAGCTGACAAATCGGCTCAACCCTTTACCATGAACATAAACGATATGTTGCCAGCATTCGATGCGATAAATCTCGTCAGGAGAGCGGTTAAACAGCAAGGCGACTGTCTCGACGGTGACAAATCGTGCCAAGGGGTGATGGGTGGAGGATTTGTAATTGAGTTTTGAGGCTTCAAAGGTGGGCGTTTTTGTGGTATTTGTTGATAACATAGAAATTACTTCCCATTTAATTGGGACATTGGCGCGATCGCTCTTAAGTTTGCGAGACAGAAAGAGCGATCGCTTTTTCCGATTCTCTCATTAAACGATGCAACTGCATCACTTGTCAAGGATGGGGTTAGTTAGGCTAAAGATTCGAGAACTCGCCCAAGAGAAGGGATGGACGTTGAAAGAAGTGTCTGACCGTTCTGGAGTCATTTACAGTACGGTGAGAAGTTATGCCCGTCGTCCTGGAATGTCAATGGTCGATTATACTGCCCTCTATAAGTTGGCTCGAACCTTTGATGTGATGATTGAGGACTTGGTTGAGATTTTGGAGGAGTAGTGGCTCAACTTTCCCCAAGCTAGCAATCGTGATTCAGTTGTAGATCCGTTGACAAGGATGGGCGTTTTTGGGATAAGTGTTGATAACATAAAAGATACTTCCCATGTAATGGGGTGGAAAGGGCGATCGCTCTTAGGTTTGCTAGACTCAGGGAGCGATCGCTTTATATATCAGAATTATCATAAGGTGTAATTGCACCGATAGTCAAGTATGGGTTTAGTCAGGCTGAAAATTCGTGAATTGGCGGCGGAGAAAGGCTGGACGCTCAAGGAGGTTGCTGATCGTTCTGGCGTGATGTACAACACGGTCAAAAGCTATGCTCGCCGTTCCGAGTTGTCAATGGTAGACTTTACTGCGATTTATAAGTTGGCTCGAACCTTTGATGTGATGATTGAGGATGTGGTTGAGATTTTAGAGGAGTAGAGGCGATACACTTCCGTTGAACACTACTAGCGTTAAACTGCCTTGGGTTTAACATTTATTCAGCAACCCCTATTTACAATTTATGGAATTCAACAATGATTTGACTTTTTTAGCATCTCGTATCATACCTAGCTCGATAAAATAATTATGTGCTTTGTTTGCATATTCTCGTGCTTTATCAAAATTAACTCTAGCCTTTTCTAACTTAGCAAAAGAAGCCAAATAATAGGCTGTTCTACGTTTGTCTTTAGCGCTGCAATATCTTCCCAAGTTAGAAGACTTCATCCTCCAATTGCTAACAGAATTGCAACAAGAAACAGTTTTTTTGGTAATTGACGATACAGCTTCACTAATAGAGAAGAGGAAAACCGATAATTTCAACTTTGAAGCCATAGCTGCATAGAATGATGGATATAACTTCTCCCTGGTGTAAGTGCAACCCCATCTGGGTTAGCTAGATCCTTTATAGCAATAGACACATCGATTAGGAAGTTCGGCACCATTGTTCCAGACGCGCCATGGCGGTTGCTATATAAGTCCGCGTAGGCGGACTTTGTTTGTGTAGCCGTGACTTCCAGTCGCTGGGGTAAAAAAGGGCTTAAACGAAAAATCCCCCACCCGAAGGCAGGGGATTTATTTAATTACCTAAAAAGCTTCAGTTCGCTAACCGAACTTACCCGCAGTCGAGGCAATCACAAACGCCGCGTAGGTCAATATATACCCCACCGTAAAGTGAGCTAAACCAACCACACGAGCTTGAACGATGGACAGAGCAACCGGCTTGTCCTTCCAACGAACTAGGTTCGCCAGAGGTGTGCGCTCGTGCGCCCAAACCAACGTTTCAATCAGTTCTTGCCAGTAACCACGCCAGCTAATCAGGAACATGAAGCCAGTCGCCCAGATCAGGTGTCCTAAGAGGAACATCCAAGCCCAAACCGACAGGTTATTGGTTCCAAACGGGTTGTACCCGTTGATTAGCTGAGAGGAGTTCAGCCAGAGGTAGTCGCGTAGCCAACCCATCAGATAGGTTGAGTTCTGATTAAATGTGGCTACGTTGCCTTGCCAGATGCCCAGATGCTTCCAGTGCCAGTAGAAGGTTACCCAACCAATGGTATTCAGCATCCAGAACATGGCTAGATAGAAAGCGTCCCAAGCGGAGATATCGCAAGTGCCGCCACGACCGGGACCGTCGCAGGGGAAGCTGTAGCCGAAGTCTTTTTTATCGGGCATCAGCTTAGAACCACGGGCATCCAACGCACCTTTGACCAGAATCAAAGTGGTGGTATGCAGACCGAGTGCGATCGCGTGGTGAACTAAGAAGTCACCAGGACCAATGGTCAGGAACAGGGAGTTACCGCCATCGTTAATCGCATCTAACCAACCGGGTAACCAAACGTTCCCGTAGTTGGGCCAAGCCGTAGTCGCAATGCTATCAGGATTAGATAGCAGTGTATCGAATCCATAGAGCAGCTTACCGTGAGCCGCTTGAATCCATTGAGCGAAAACTGGCTCAATTAGAATTTGCTTTTCAGGAGTTCCAAATGCCACAACGACATCGTTGTGAACATATAGACCTAAGGTGTGAAATCCGAGGAACAAGGAAACCCAGCTCAAGTGAGAGATAATTGCTTCCTTGTGATCCAATACCCGTGCCAACACATTGTTCTTATTCGCTTCGGGGTCGTAGTCCCGCACCAGGAAAATTGCTCCGTGGGCGAATGCACCAACCATTAAGAAGCCCGCAATATATTGGTGGTGAGTATACAACGCTGCCTGCGTGGTATAATCCCGCGCCATAAATGCATAAGGCGGCAAGGAATACATGTGTTGCGCCACCAGCGAGGTAACTACACCTAAGCAAGCCAAGTGCCAACCTAACTGGAAGTGCAGCGAGTTGTTATAGGTGTCGTAGATTCCTTTGTGACCTTCACCCAAAATGCCACCAAACGGGGTTCCCGGTGGGGGATTGTGCGCTGCCATGATGTCTTTCATGCTGTGACCTATACCGAAGTTTGTCCGGTACATGTGACCCGCAATGATAAACAGAACAGCGATCGCCAGGTGGTGGTGAGCAATGTCAGTCAGCCACAGGGATTCAGTCTGAGGATGGAACCCACCTAAGAAGGTAAGAATCGCAGAGCCAGCACCTTCGGACGTACCAAAGATATGGTTTGCTGTATCTGGATTCTGGGCATAAACCCCCCAGTTTCCTGTGAAAAACGGAGCTAAACCCGCAGGGTGTGGCTTGACGGACAGGAAGTTATCCCAGCCAACATGCTGTCCCCGGGCTTCGGGAATCGCCACGTGAACCAGGTGACCTGTCCAAGCTAAGGAACTCACCCCAAACAAACCCGCTAAGTGGTGGTTTAGGCGAGACTCAGCATTTTTAAACCAAGCCAAGCTGGGACGGAACTTGGGTTGTAAGTGCAGCCAACCTGCAAACAGGAAGACGGCAGATAGCACCAGGAGGAACAATGCCCCTTGATACAGATCCCCATTTGTCCGCATCCCCACGGTGTACCACCAGTGATACACCCCAGAGTAAGCAATATCAACAGGGTTAGACGCACCGGCTTGAGTAAACGCATCAACAGCCGGTTGACCGAATTGAGGGTCCCAAATCGCGTGCGCGATCGGACGGACGTTGAGCGGATCTTTGATCCACTGTTCAAAGTTGCCTTGCCAGGCGACGTGGAACAGACTGCCAGAGGTCCACAGGAAAATGATTGCCAGATGACCGAAGTGAGATGCGAAAATCTTCTGATAAAGATTTTCCTCAGTCATGCCATCATGGCTCTCAAAGTCATGGGCGGTGGCAATTCCGTACCAGATTCGACGTGTTGTCGGATCTTGAGCGAGATCCTGGCTAAATTTCGGAAATTTTGTTGCCATCTGTCTTTCTTTAGGAAATCCTACAGAGACTTATGCTTTTGCTGCTCGTTTTCTGTCTTTGGTGACCCCCTGGAACCGAAGTTCCAGTTTGGGATGGGGTCGAGACAGGCAAGACCTTCTGTCCTGCTTTATAGTGGTTTCGATTCAAACAGCCGTCATCCGACTGCTAGGATTCGTGCCAGGAAGAATGCCCAAGTGGTGACAATTCCTCCTAGGAGGTAGTGAGCTACCCCCACAGCCCGACCTTGGACAATGCTCAGAGCGCGAGGCTGAATAGCTGGAGCCACTTTTAGTTTATTATGCGCCCAAACGATGGATTCGATCAGCTCTTGCCAGTAGCCGCGACCACTGAACAGGAACATCAAGCTGAATGCCCAGACAAAGTGAGCGCCTAAGAACAGGATGCCATAAGCTGACAACGCTGTGCCGTAGGAGTTGATCACCTGAGATGCTTGCGCCCAGAGGAAGTCACGCAACCAACCGTTAATCGTAATTGCACCTGCGGCAAAGTTACCGCCCGTGATGTGAGACACGGTACCATCGGACGCCACCGTTCCCCAAACATCGGACTGCATCTTCCAGCTAAAGTGGAAAATTACAATCGAGATGCAGTTATACATCCAGAACAGACCGAGGAATACGTGATCCCAAGCTGATACTTGGCAAGTACCACCCCGACCTGGACCATCACAGGGGAAGCGGAAACCCAGGGATGATTTGTCCGGAATCAAACGAGAGTTCCGGGCATATAGCACACCTTTGAGCAGAATCAGTGCGGTGACATGAATCTGGAAGGCGTGAATATGGTGGATTAAGAAATCCGCCGTTCCCAAGGTGATCGGCATCATTGCCACTTTGCCACCGACCGCGACCATGCCACCGCCAAAGGCGTAGCTGACTGGTTCTAGGGCATTAGGAGCGGTTCCGCCGGGAGCCAGGGTATGCAAATGCTGCACCCACTGAGCAAAGATCGGTTGGAGTTGAATCCCCGTATCCGAGAACATATCTTGAGGACGACCAAAAGCCCGCATCGTGTCGTTGTGAACGTACAGACCGAAACTATGGAAGCCCAGGAAGATACAAACCCAGTTCAGGTGAGAAATAATCGCATCCCGGTGACGAAGTACCCGATCTAACAGGTTATCCACATGAATATTCGGATCGTAGTCCCGCACCATGAAGATCGCTGCGTGAGCAGCACCCCCAACGATACAGAAGGCACCAATCCACATGTGGTGGGTAAAGATGGACAATTGCGTTCCATAATCGGTGGCTAAGTACGGATACGGAGGCATCGCGTACATGTGATGCGCCACGATAATGGTCAGCGAACCGAGCAGCGCTAAGTTCCAGGACAGTTGAGCATGCCAGGAGGTGGTGAAGATCTCATACATCCCTTTGTGACCTTGACCGGTAAAGGGACCTTTATGAGCTTCTAGAACTTCCTTAAAGCTATGACCAATTCCCCAGTTCGTCCGGTAGAAGTGACCCGCGATGATAAACAGAACCGCGATCGCTAAGTGGTGATGCGCGGTGTCTGAGAGCCACAATCCACCTGTGGTTGGGTTTAACCCACCTTTAAACGTGAGGAAGTCAGCATACGCCCCCCAGTTCAGGGTGAAGAACGGCTTCAACCCTTGCTCGAAACTGGGATATAACTCTGCCATCAAGCTCTTGTTCAAGATGAACTCGTGGGGGAGAGGAATATCCTCAGGAGCTACCCCAGCATCCAGTAGCTTGTTGATCGGCAGAGAGACGTGAATCTGGTGACCCGCCCAACCTAATGATCCACAACCTAACAATCCAGCTAAGTGGTGGTTCATCATGGACTCTACATTCTGGAACCATTCCAACTTGGGCGCCCGCTTGTGGTAGTGGAACCAGCCAGCAAACAGCATCAGGGCTGCCATGACTAGACCACCAATGGCGGTGCAGTAGAGTTGGAATTCGTTAGTGATTCCAGATGCACGCCAGATTTGGAAGAATCCTGACGTGATTTGAATGCCGTGGAACCCGCCACCGACATCCGCATTTAAAATGTCTTGACCCACGATGGGCCAAACGACTTGAGCACTTGGCTTGATATTGATTGGATCAGTCAGCCAAGCTTCGTAGTTGGAAAACCGAGCGCCATGGAAATACATGCCGCTCAACCAGACAAAAATAACCGCTAGGTGACCGAAGTGAGCGCTAAAGATTTTGCGCGATACATCTTCTAGGTCACTGGTATGACTATCGAAATCATGAGCGTTCGCGTGTAGGTTCCAAATCCAAGTGGTGGTTTTTGGTCCCTTGGCTAAGGTACGGTCGAAATGTCCCGGTTTAGACCACTTCTCAAATGAAGTAGGAACGGGATCTTTATCAACTGTTACCTTTGCCTTCGTGTCCCGCTCAGGAGGGCTGATTGTCATCAGGAGTCTCCTCTCTATACAAGGAACGAGAAATATCCAAAAGGAAGTTTGCTTTTTTATCAATTTAGCGGAAAGTACCGCTTTTGGCGTAACTTTCCTGGAAAAACGATATCCCCTTTGAAATCTAGGGGATAACTCTTTTGTTGATGATAGGTCTTGCTGGAGGAAGTATTGGGCTGTACTTAACAAAAATTCAAATTTCAGCAAATCAAGGTCTACTTTGGGTTTTGATTTGAGTAAACTCCCAAAAAAGTCAAGAGTGTGACCGATAAAATTTACAAAACTAAACAATAGACTGGTTTAATCTCAGATTGGTCATTCGTCCTTCGTCATTCGTCCTTCGTTATCTCCCCCATCCATCATGTAGAGGAGGAGCCATTGTTCGCTATAGTTCCTAATGAGCAGAATTAGTTGAGGAGATGGTGTGTTGGCTAGGAATCTCTGGTGGAAAACAGTAAGAGCAATTTGTTCAGTCGTGCTGGTGGTAGTGCTGATGGCGGGACTGGTAGCCTGTGGCGAAGGCACCGAAACCTTACCCCCCCCAGAAGAGGAAGCCCCACCGCCAACCGAACCAGTGGCACAACTCTCAGAAGTCGCCCCACCCCCAGTGATTCAGCAACTGAACCGCAGCTTAGAAAGCTATCAGCCTCAAGTCACCATCTTGAGTCCGACTCCCGATCAGATTCTCCAAGACACCACCGTCTCCGTAAAATTCCAGGTACAGGACTTACCCCTGTTCAAAAACCCAGAATTAAACATGGGTCCTCATCTCAACGTAATTCTTGACAATCAGTCTCATATTCCGGTTTACAACGTCGATAAATCTCTAATCCTGGAAGACTTATCCCCCGGAACCCACACCCTACGAGTTTTCGCCGCTCGTCCTTGGCATGAAAGCTTTAAAAATGAAGGAGCCTACGCTCAAACCACATTTCACGTATTTACCAAAACTGACGATAATAATCCGGTAGCCAACCTACCGCTTTTAACCTACAACCATCCCCTAGGCAGCTATGGTACTGAGCCTATTCTGCTCGACTTCTACCTGACGAATGCCCCACTCCATCTCGTTGCCCAGGAAAACCCAGAAGACGAGATTGTCGATTGGCAAATTCGCGTCACCATCAATGGTGAAAGTTTTACCCTTGATCGCTGGCAGTCTGTTTATCTCAACGGCTTTAAACCCGGTAAAAACTGGGTGCAGCTAGAGTTTCTGGATGAGCAAGGAAATCCAGTTAAAAACGCCTACAATAACACAGCGCGGCTAATTCGTTATCAGCCAGGGGGCAATGATACCTTATCCCAGTTAATGCGGAACGAACTCTCTACTGAAGTTGCCCGTAGCATTATCGATCCCAACTATAAAGTTCAAGCCGCACCAACACCCGCTCCAGAAGTCACCCCCACGCCTACACCTTCACCCACTCCATCGCCAACGGTAGAGGTAGAACCCACACCAACACCACCTCTCCCTCCTGATGCTGAAGAAGAAATCCCAACGGCTGAATCAGAGATACCCGAACAAATTCCCGCTCCTGAATCCGAGACACCTGTCGAAGAAATCCCAACGGCTGAATCAGAGATACCCAAACAAATTCCCGCTCCTGAACCTGAGATACCTGTTGAAGAAAAATCAATACCTGAAACCAAAACAGGGGAAGACTCTCCCACAGTCGTAGAACCTGCTACGCCCGATGAAACCTTTCCCTCAGCCACAGAATTGGAAACTCCTGAAGCCAAACCCACAGAAAAATCCCCAACCCGTGGCTTTTTCAATCGCTTCTATCAAACCATCCGGGAACGATTCCAAAAACCCCAAGTGTCTCCTACCCCATCCACTGAACAACCAGAAGAACTAGAAACACCGTCACCTGAACCTGAAGTTTTGCCAGAGGAAACCGAGTCGCCGCCAGAACCGCAAGTGGAGACAGAACCCGTAACTCCACCTGTGGATAAAACCCAAACATTTCCAGAGGAACCGCAAGCGGAGACAGAACCTGTAACTCCAGCCCCAGAAACTCCTGAGGAAGCCTCGGATATCGTGACTGAGCCAACCAAATCGCAGCCAAAACCCAAAGCATCTACACCCCTCGATAAAACTCAAACATCCCCAGAGGAACTGCAAGTGGAGATAGAACCTGTAACTCCAGCCCCAGAAACTCCTGAGGAAGCCTCGGATATCGTGACTGAGCCAACCAAATCGCAGCCAAAACCCGAAGTATCTACACCCTTGGATAAAACTCAAACATCCCCAGAGGAAACGCAAGCAGAGACAGAACCCGTAACTCCAGCCCCAAAAACTTCCCCACAGCCATCTGAAGTGATTCCAGAGGACAAGGAATCGAACCCAGAGACAACCCAAACTGTCCCAGAAGAGGGTACAGAAAAATCAGTAACTCCCGATGAATCGTTACCCCCGGAACCCCCTTCATCGGAGGAGGATACCCCCATTCCCTCGCCAACACCGACAATTAAACCTGTGATTCCTGACGCTGACTTGCCACCAACCCTACCCGAACTGATTGAAAAATAATGCGAATACTAGCTCCCGCATATTCTGGCTTCCCCCCATAACAAAAAGCTTCCGCATCCGCTGTCATCCCCCCTGCGAGGGGGGAATGAGGGGGGCTTACAGGTGTAGGTTTTTTATTTTAGGGTGGGGCGGGTTTAGTCATATCTGGGTACAACCGAAAAGATAGTTGTGAAACCCGCCCCTACACACTCAACATGGGAAAACAGTATTACGCTGAACGTTAGGTTAGGATCTGAGCAATAAACAATTAACAATGAACAATCAACAATCACCGAGAATCCCATGACACCACGGGTTCGAGCGCCAGAACTTCCCCAAGACGGCATCTGGTTAAATACCAATCACCCGCTTTCCCTGACGAGTTTAAAAGGGCGAGTGGTGATTCTCGACTTTTGGACGTACTGCTGTATTAACTGTCTCCATGTTCTGCCAGACTTAAACTATTTAGAACAAAAATATAAAGATAGTCTGATTGTGATTGGTATTCACTCGGCTAAATTTGATAACGAAAAAGACGCGGAAAATATTCGTCAGGCAATTCTTCGCTACGATGTCGAGCATCCCATTGTTGTAGACTATACTTTTAATCTATGGCAGCAATATGCAGTTCGGGCGTGGCCTACGTTAGTCGTGATTGACCCTGAAGGTTATGTGATTAGAGATGTAGCGGGAGAAGGGAATCGAGAGGTTCTCAATCAACTTATAGGGGAACTGATTCAGAAACACCAGCAAAAAGGCACAATGACAATGGAGCCACTTCATTTCACATTGGAAAAACAGCAACATCCCCTCACCAATCCCTTGGCATTTCCCGGTAAAGTCCTGGCTGATGAATTTAGCGATCGCCTATTTATTGCCGACTCGGGTCATCATCGGATTGTGGTAAGTACGTTGGCAGGTGAAGTATTAAATATTATTGGTACAGGTGAACCGGGATTGACCGATGGAACTTTTGCCGAAGCCCAATTTTTTGCACCTCAAGGTATCACACTAGATCCCAAAAATCAACGTCTTTACGTGGCGGATACAGAAAATCATTGCTTGCGATGCATTCATCTAGAAACTGAGCAAGTTGAAACCATTGCGGGTACTGGAGAGCAAAGTCGCCAGCTTCAACCCCATAGTGGTTTAGGGTTACAGACGGCGTTAAATTCACCTTGGGATATTGAAAAAATTGATAATCGCCTGTTGATTGCGATGGCGGGTTCCCATCAAATCTGGGAAATGCAGCTTGAAACGGGTGAGATTGGCACATACACGGGGACAGGTGCAGAAGCCTGCTTAGATGGGTCACTCCATGAAGCCGCCTTTGCTCAACCCAGTGGGATTACTACTGATGGTCGAGAACTCTACGTTGCTGATAGTGAGGTGAGTTCGATTCGGGGAGTGGGTCTAATTCATAATTTACCTGTGCGGACAATTTGTGGCAGTGGTGAACTGTTTGAATTTGGCGATCGCGATGGTCAAAAGTTAGAGGTGCGACTCCAGCACTGTTTAGGCGTGGAATATACCCAAAATTACCTCTGGGTAGCGGATACTTATAATCACAAAATTAAGCGCGTCGATCCGAGTACGGGTAGCTGTCAAACCTTGTTAGGGAACGGAAAAGCGGGACACCGCGACGGTCAGAGTCATGAAGCGGAGTTTGCCGAACCTTCTGGAGTCAGTGCGATCGCGGCTCGTCTCTATATCGCTGATACGAATAATCATGTCATCCGTTGCGTTGATTTGGGTACGTTAGAAGTGACCACTTTAAATTTGAGCGGGTATTAGGGCTGTTGCCTTTTCACTTAACTTTTTGTTCACCATTTATCTAGGATTACTGTATAGATAATGACACTCTCTACGGAAAAAAACTCCCTCACCATTCCACCAACTGAAGCAGAAGCGAATATTGCTCAAGCGAGTTATCAACTATTAGTATCTTATGTTCAAAACAACGGAAAACCTATCACTATTCAAGTGATGCAAGAAGACGCTACAAGCGAGACTGTGACGATTCCCGCCGCCGCCTTTCATCTGTTAGTTGAGACTTTGACACAGATGAGTCAAGGACATGCAGTCAAGATAACTGCTATTAGAAAAGAACTGGAACTCTATGAGGCGGCTGATATTCTAGGTGTTTCTCGCACTCAGGTTTTAAGCTTGCTGAAATCAGGAGAAATTCCTTACTGGAGAGAGGGAACAGTCTATCGGATGCGTTATCAAGATGTTATGGACTATAAAAATCGCAATGATGCCGAAGGAATAAAAGTCCTAAATGAGCTTGCGGCACAAGCACAAGAACTCAATATGGGATATTGATACATGGCGAAGTTAACCGTTGTGTATGATGTGAGGAAATTTAGTTTTCTTCACTTGGAGGCTGTTGAGTTTTGACATACTGTTTAACCCTAGGCGCATGTCCTCATCGGTGAAGACTTTACACTGCTAAAAGATTGCAATTTGCGTCGAGAGGGATTAAATTGCAAACTTAAGAT
>NZ_JBKHHI010000118.1:0-16450 GCF_046539235.1 Coleofasciculus sp. | reverse complement strand
GGGTTTAGGGACTGTAGGGGCGGGTTTAGGGACTGTAGGGGCGGGTTTAGGGACTAAAGTCAGCTATTGCTGAAATAACTGAACAACAAAACCCGCCCTCCTCACCAATAACTGAACTTTATCCCCATCTCCCCCACACCATCAGCCAGATGTCCGGAATTATGAAGTAATATTAAGAAGAGATGTTAATCCTATCGATATTGTGAAGTCTAATCTCGTATTCCCCTTCAGCAAAACACTCAAAGGCAGTCAGTGGCAAACCATCATCGCCGATAGCCTCACCGTATTCTGGGGCGAGTGGTTAAAGCTGCGGGTGAGAATCCTGCAAGTCGCGGCGGCTGGACTCATCTCCCCAGTGATTTACATTATCGCATTTGGCTTGGGATTGGGTAGCGCCCTCAATTCAGCCATGGAATCGGCGGCGGGTGACAGCTATTTAGAGTTTATCCTACCGGGGATGATTGCCCTATCCTCGATGACGATTAGCTTCAGTGGGACAACTTTTTCGATATGCGGTGAACGGCTTTACACCAAAACCTTTGCTGAAACATTACTGATGCCTGTACACCCATTAGCGCTGTATTTGGGTAAAATTCTAGCCGGAATCGTGCGCGGCTTGATGACATCCGGTTCGGTGATTGTGGTAGCGGTTCTGTTTACAGGTAAAGTTTTCAGCTTTATCAATCCCTTATTTTTGCTAGTGTTACTGCTGAATTGCGCCGTATTTTCTGGTTTAGGGGTAATTGTGGGATTGAATGTCAAGTCTTTAGAATCCGTGGGACTTTATAACAATTTTGTGATTGTACCAATGTCGTTTTTGGGCGCAACTTTTTTTGATCCGAGAACGTTACCCTTGGCATTAAAAGTTATCGTCTACTTGTTACCCCTCAGCTATGCCAGTACCGGATTACGGGCGGCTGCTTATTTACCTCTATCCCAGTTTCCCTGGTATTCTATCCCAGTTTTATTAGCCTTCGCGATCGCACTATCCTTTATCGGGGCTTATAAATTTGCCCACCAGCAGGATTAGATCTGAATTTTAATTCCCTGTTCCCTGTTCCCTAAAAAATGACAAATGACTTGATCACGTTAGAACTGCGCTGGTTCAATCGCGGTAATTTACCTAAACAGGTAAACGATTGGTTTGCCACAGATTGTCCAGGCGAGACATTGGGATCGCCAGAAACCAGGGAGGATATCTATCTTTATATCCCCGATTGTCCCTATCTGAATATTAAATTTCGACAAGGCAGTTTAGAGGTTAAGTGGCGTAAGGCGGAATTGGGTATTAGGCAATTTAGTCGTCACTGGCAAGGCGGGATTGAACAATGGATTAAGTGGAGTTGTCAAGACTCAACCTCCGAGAGTCTAATGCCCAAAGGCGGCTTGACGCAAGGATCATGGGTGTCGGTGCACAAAGCGCGATCGCAACGTTTTTACCAAGAGATTACCTATGAATTAACCCAGCTTACCGTTAACCATGAGAATTGGTGGACAATTGCGTTTGAGGCACTTGTGGAAGTTGACACTATGAATCTGGAGGAATTTGAGCAGGGTGTTAGGGAAATAGGTTCGACGTATCAGGGATTACCATTACAAAATCATCAGTCTTGTGCCTATCCTACTTGGCTTAATTTGATCGTTTAGAGGTTTATTATAAACAAAAACCACCTGATTGGTTACTCATTGCTAATTGACCTAAACGCTTCAGTACACTCAAAACGCTATACAGTTCATTTCCTGGATTGAAAATATCAAACAATTTAGATACAGCGTATCGAGTTGTTTCTCCTTTGACTAATTTTATAAATCTAAAGCTACTCCCATTCGTAATTAGTCCGTAGGCAGGTTTTTCCCGATCAGGATTTGACAGCATGTAAGCGAGAAGTTGTGGTTTGCCAACCTCTAAAGAAAATGCGGCTTTTTTTGATTCAATGACAACTAGCCAAACTTGTTCTAATAAAGCCAATACATCGATCTCTCCTCTGACAATAACTCCCTCATCTTCTGCTGCTATTGCCACAGACGTCTCGGATTTGATGTGGAAGGGGTGGAGGTAGAAGTCCGCTAAGTCTAGCAAGGGAGAGAGAACAACCATTTTTACGGTGTTTTCCAACAGAGGTGGGTATTTCGTTAAATTCTGATAACTGAGTTTTACTCTGTCCAACCTTTCTTTCTCAGCGTCAGTAATTTCCGGTAAGTTGTCCTGCCATTCTCGGAAGAATTGGTCATCTTCAACCAACTGGATGCCAAATTTTGTTTCTAATTCATGGAGAGTAATATCTCTAGCTGGAAGAGTTTGAGTCATAATAATAGATAAGAATTATTTCCGAGGAAGGACAAATGACAAATAACCAATAACTCACTGATTAACATCATTAAGCCGCGATGTGACAAATCGATCCATCCAATATTCCAAATACGCCCGATTTTCCGCCTGTTGTTCCGGTTCCGTCGTATCCAACGGATGAGGCGCTAAACCCAAAATTGCCGCCGTGGTGACACAAAACATCGACTTCTGAAACGTTTGGCAAATCTGCACTCGCAAATCATCCTCTCCCCGACGCGATCGCTGATAGACTTGATGCAGATAATCCGGTAAATAATGACGCATATCCTGCATCAATAATGTGGGTGGAATCCCCGAACTACCCACAGGTAACGGATCAGCATATAATGCCCCATAAGTAAACTTCCCTTGTTCGGGCGGAATCTGATTAGCTTGGGCGTTATAGGAAACCGTCCCCAAAAACGGCGTTCCCCGAAAGAAAATCGCCTCCACATAGGGTACTGCTGTATCCATGAGAAAGGTTAACCCAGCGGATTTTGGCAGTATCTCATACTCGCGATCGCGAATTTTCACGCTATAGGTAATCGGTTTATTCGCCGCCGCCACTAATCCATTTAAAATATGTTCCACAACTTGGGGAATCGTCTTAATTTCCCCCTTGTCATAGCGACTGGATAACTCCATAAAAATATCACTCATCACCCGCCAGAATTGACCCAAGCCACTGTAATATGCCATCTGACGCACTTGTTCGGTCAGAAAATTGGGAAATAACCCATTTAATCCTTGCACAAAAGGATTCCCCTTAAACTTTGCCTGAATTGCGGCGGCACAGTGTTGTTCAAATTCTGGCGTATCTAGATAAGCATCTAATTTTCCACCTCCATGCCAAAACATGGATTTCATACAGTATTCGGCATATTCAAAATTAATCCGATTATGCCACCAGTGCTGTATTAGCTTCTGGAGAGAAACCTCCCCATTGAAGTATTTAAAGAAGGGAAAAAAGACTAAAAACTGATTCTCAGCAATATAAATTAGATTACGCGAATAGGCATCCAAGACAATGCCATAACTATGTAAAATCCCCACAACCTCTAGCACATTCTCTGGTGAATCCACCAGCAACGCTTCACCTGAGTTCAGGCGTTTAATGTAAGGTTCTAGGGGATGATTTTTAGATGTTTTTTGACTAATGACCATAGCAATTAGTTTTGATTGTGTAGGGGCGGGTTTTACTCTTATCATTTCCGACTTAACCCATAAGTAACTAAACCCGCCCCGACTGATCCGTTAGAATGACGAATGACATAAGACAACTGACCAAAATATTATCGACTCACCTCAACGCCTAAAACCATTGTCGGTGAATTCGTCACCATCGTCGCTGTAGTTGTTTCACTCAAACGCACTAACCATCCCGGTTGAATGCCCAAAATAACAATCAACACGGCTAACACAATCGCAGGTATCCGTTCACTCCAGTAAACAGGGGGTAAATCCATCACCTGCGCCGAGAGACGACCAAAAAAGGTGCGATCCAACAGAATTAAGAAATAAACCGCCGTTAAAACTGTCCCAATCATACACAGAAGCGTTTGCACCGGAAACGCCGGAAAACTCCCCCGAAATACCAGAAATTCGGAGATAAATCCCACCATTCCCGGAATTCCCGCACTCGCCATTACCGCCAATACCATGAAGCTACCAATCAACGGTAATCCGCGTTCCCGATTCAAGAGTCCATTGAGAACCTCTAAATCTCGCGAACCCGTCTTCTTATACACCACCCCCACCAAAAAAAACAGTAACGCCGAGATTAACCCATGACTCACCATTTGCATCACCGACGCCACCAGGGAAATTGATGTCGCAGCGGCGGCGGCTAGTAAAATATACCCCATGTGCGCCACTGAACTAAACGCCACCATCTTCTTCATATCCCGTTGCGCGATCGCATTAAACGCCCCATAAAGCACACTGACAACTGCCCATATCGCTAACCAGGGGGCGACTACAGTCCAAGCTTCTGGGAATAATCCTAAACCAAAGCGCAATAATCCATAGGTTCCTAACTTCAGCAACACCCCCGCCAACAGCATGGAAATCGGTGTGGATGCTTCAACGTGGGCATCGGGTAACCAGGTATGAAAGGGTACTAAAGGAATTTTAATCCCAAAGGCGATCAGAATTCCGCCTAATAACAGCAATTGACGACCCACAGGCAATAATGAAGCTAAGTTCTGCACATTGCTGTAGGCAAAGGTATTTGCCCCACTCAAAAATACCAAGCCTAAAAAGACAGCTAAAACCAGCGCCCCAGACGCTGCTGTATATAAGAGAAACTTAGTTGCCGCATAGCCACGCCGTTTTCCGCCCCAGATGGCAATTAACAAATATAAGGGAATTAACTCCAGTTCATAAAACAGGAAAAACAGCAATAAATCTTGCGCCAAAAATGCCCCGGCTACCCCAGCGTTTAATAACAGAATTAGCGTGTAATAAAATCGAGGGCGTTCTAACTCCTGATCAGTCGCGTAAACCGCCATCACAGTGAGTAAGCCATTTAATACCACTAAAGGTATTGACAACCCATCGATACCTAAACTGTAGGTTAACCCAATTGACTCAATCCAAGACAGTTTTTCTTGAAATTGAAGACTCATCTGACCGGGATTAAACTGCCCTAGCAGTACCAGTGACCAAATAAACAGACCACTGGTAACGATGAGTGTGACTTGACGCGCCCCTTTTGCCATCAGCGTCGTGGGCAAAAATCCTACGACTAGGGCTGTTAATAGCGGCACTAAAATTAAAGCACTTAGCATAATTTGTCTTATGTCTTATGTGATTCGTATTCGAGGCTAACGGTTCAGGCGGGGCGGGTTTAGTCTCATCTGGATTCAGTCAAAAACGATAATAGTTAAACCCGCCCCTACGCATTCACGCACCATGCCCTTTTTCCGAAGTGAAGGGTCAAACTTCAAAATTCAAATAACCACCGTTCCCAGTCCCACTGGCTGAGGGGCCAACTGATCAAGAGTGCTAATAAGCTTACACCGATGAGAATCGTTAACAGGTAAAACTGGGATTTCCCCGAAACACTATATTTCAATGATTGACCCCCAACCACAGTCGCCAAACCGACTAAATTCACCGCACCATCGACAATATGACGGTCAACCCAGTCGGTCAGTTTAGAAAACAGGTCAACGGCAAAGACCACGGTCAGATTGTAGAGTCGATCGACGTAAAAATCATAAGCTAAAAGGTCTTGCCAAAATCTCACAGGTAAGAGAATCGATCGCAATCCAGTTCTGTGTAAGTCCATTAAACCGCCAATCGCACAACCAACTACGCTGGAACCCAATAATAACAGTTGAGGTCCTTCAATCAGATACTCATACTTGGCAACAGGTAACAGGTTTAATTGTTGCAGCAACAAAGGCATCCCCAGATTAATCAGGGTTAACCCAACCATAGGTAACGCCATGGGCCAAGTCACTTCCGGGGCGCGGCGGGTTTTTGGCTGGGGATTACCTAAAAATACTAGGCGAAAGACGCGGGTTAATCCTAAGGCTGTAATCCCATTCACCACGATAAAGGTTGCGACTAATCCGGGCGAATCCGCCCACAGTGAATTAATGCCTTTACTTATCGCCCAATACCCTCCTAGGGGCAATAGTCCAATCATCCCCGCTGTTCCGACGACAAAGGCAGTGGTTGTGGCGGGCATCCGTGACCATAAGCCGCCCATCTCGGTGAGATTTTGGTTACTGGTTGTGAGAATAATTGAACCCGTACTCATAAATAATAAGGCTTTGGCAAAGGCGTGGGCGAGGAGTAACGCCGCGGCAATATCAGCGCGTCCAGTTCCCACAGCGATAAACACCAACCCTAAATAGGCACTGGTGGTATGGGAGAGCGATCGCTTAATATCAATTTGGGCTATGGCGACTAAAGATGCACCAATCGCCGTGATCGTGCCAATTACCACTAACACGGATAAGGTGACTGGGGATAGGGCTAAAATCGGCAGCAGTTTAATCAACACGTATGCCCCACAGCAGACGACTAGCGAATTCCGCAAGACGGAGGCGGGGTTTGGTCCTTCCATCGCTTCATCTAACCACAAATGCAAGGGAAATTGAGCGCATTTCCCTAGGGGTCCGGCAATTAGGGCTAATCCCAGCAATGTGGCGAGGATGGGGGGGAGGGTGGCGGTTCCTGCCCAATTGTATAGGTTATTAAAGTTTAAGCTACCGGCGAGGCTTCCCAGGGTAACAACCCCCATTAACAGCAACATGTCTCCCACTCGCTTGGTTAAAAAGGCATCTCGTGCCGCGGTAACCACTAAGGGTTGAGCATACCAAAAGCCAACGAGTAAGTAGGTGGAGAGGGTGAGCATTTCCAACAGGGCATAGCTCAATAGTAGGGAATTACTCAAGGCAATTCCACTCATCGCCCCTTCAAAGAACCCCATTAAGGCAAAAAAGCGAGCTAATGCCCAGTCTTTTTCCATGTAGCCTAGGGCATACAGTTGCGCCAACAGGCTGAGGCTGGTCACCACCTCTGCCGCACCTGTACTCACGGGAGATACTTCTAGGGCGAAGCAGAAATTGACGCCGCCAACTTGCAGCCAGTCAAATAAAAACTCGTTCACCATTGGTTGATTCACGGCAGACCGGAAGATTACCCCACCGTGAATACAGGCAAGAAGCGTCATTAATATGTTGAGATAGGCAGCCGGACGGGGACCGGTACGGCGAATCATACCCGTTGCCCAAGGTAAGCTTAAAATGGCACCAATTAGACCATAAAACGGCACTAACCAAATTGTCTGATTCAGAAACTCTGTCATCCCGCTTGCGTACCTCGTTGGTTTTTTATCACTGGATCATATCGATACAGAATTTTGCCTATTGACCAAGGGATTCGCTGGCGCAATGCTGGCGCGATCGCGGTTAGAGTCCCTCTATTTAATTATTAAAGGTCAGCTTCATCAAAATGATAAATTTAGCTTATACTTAACCATAGAGCCTTGACCTTCTCTCCATGCTTGAGTTGTTCAGTCAGGCGTTGCTCCTACCCTTTGCCCCTGCTTGATTATGAGGTGATTGTCCGGCGTCTGGAGACAAGTCGTTTTAACGTATAAAAACGTTACCCAAAAATTATAAAACAAAGCCAACATTTCGCCAAAGCTGAGAATTTTGCCCAACCTCTCGATTATTATCGCTCTAATGTTAAGTTTTGTTAAACAGTTTGATTAAGAATTATCATAATAATTTATATTGTCAATTGTGCCAAGCTTCTCTATGCTTGGTTTTGGCTAGTAATTTATTAGTCTAAACTTCGGTATTCCCGTCCAAATTTTTGCCCAACCGGGATGGGCGGACTCATGGTCAACGTATTCACGAGGAGAAAATCAACGTGCCAATTGCTGTAGGAATGATTGAAACCAAAGGCTTTCCGGCTGTCGTCGAAGCCGCCGATGCCATGGTGAAAGCTGCCCGTGTCACCTTGGTCGGGTATGAAAAAATTGGTAGTGCGCGGGTTACGGTAATTGTTCGGGGCGATGTCTCGGAAGTCCAAGCCTCCGTCGCTGCTGGCGTAGAATCTGCCAATCGGGTCAATGGGGGTGAAGTCGTATCCACCCACATCATTGCCCGTCCCCACGAAAACTTGGAATATGTCCTACCGATTCGATATAGCGAAGCCGTGGAGCAATTCCGCTCCTATTAGCAACACCTTTACGCTTAGATTGGGCTAAATCCTGGCGCTGGTTAGGTGTCAAAACAGACAAACCCCTAGATTTTGGAGAAACATTTATGTCAATCGCCGTTGGAATGGTAGAAACCCTAGGCTTTCCGGCTGTCGTCGAAGCCGCTGACGCCATGGTGAAAGCCGCCCGCGTCACCTTGGTCGGGTATGAAAAAATCGGCAGTGGTCGGGTTACGGTTATCGTCCGGGGCGATGTGTCGGAAGTCCAAGCCTCTGTAGCCGCTGGTGTGGATAACGTCAAGCGCGTCAATGGAGGTCAGGTTCTATCCACTCACATTATTGCCCGCCCTCATGAAAACCTAGAGTACGTGTTGCCAATTCGGTACACTGAAGACGTAGAACAGTTCCGAGAAAGCACGAATGCCATCCGTCCGCTTAACCGTCCCTAAGACCAATACCCTTATCCTTAAATGATTATGGGAAAGGTTAATTGGGGATTGAGACAAAAGCAAGACTTGCTGGTTTAAAAAACGGTAACTCAGTCCGCCCAGAACCGACCATCCAAAATCCCAACCGTGGAGGATAAATGCAAATTGCCAGAGTGCGGGGGACAGTCGTTAGTAGTTGTAAAGAACCCAGCCTGAGAGGTGTAAAATTTCTCTTAGTACAGTTTATGGATGAAGAGGGTAAACCTCTACCTAACTACGAAGTGGCAGCAGATGTCGTCGGTGCGGGTGTGGATGAGTGGGTTTTGGTGAGTTGTGGCAGCGCAGCCCGTCAGGTGGGTGAAAGTGATAAGCGCCCTATTGATGCTATGGTAGTGGGGATTATCGACACCGTTAGTGTAGATAATCACATTCTCTACAGTAAAAAAGATCAATATCGATAGTCTGGGGTGAAAAAAGTCATCCGAAATCGTTAACACCAATCATGAGCAAGCCCTGAGTCTGACTCCCTTATCGGTCTAAGATGACTGACCGCCAGACCAAGAATTTATACCCTAATTTGGCGTATTAAAGCTAATACTTATTCTGCTGGCGGGAGGGGAGTAAACCCAATAGCCCTCGGCTCAATACCCGGGTTTTAACCAAAAGCTTCTCCCTCAAAACCCGACAATCTAGAATTGCTGATGTTTGAAGATCCAGCTTAAACAAAGATCTTTATATCCCTATTGGGATAAACATCCAAGGCTTATGGATGAAATGCTCTTGGTTTAATCAAAAAAAACAACAGGTTGATATACGTTGTGCAAGGCAGGAAAATATTATCATGGTAGTTCGTAGCTACGCGGCACCCCCGACCCCTTGGTCAAAAAGTTTGGCGGAACCCAAAATTCACGAAAGTGCCTACGTCCACTCCTTTTCTAACATTATCGGAGATGTCAGAATCGCCGAAAATGTCATGGTTTCTCCGGGGACTTCCATTCGAGCAGACGAAGGTGGACCGTTTTACATTGCCGCGGGCTCGAATATTCAAGATGGAGTGGTGATTCATGGCTTAGAAGGTGGGCGAGTGTTGGGGGATGACCAAAACTCCTACTCCGTCTGGATTGGTCAGAATACCTCTATTACTCATCTATGCCTGATTCATGGTCCAGCCTACATTGGAGATGATTGCTTTATTGGCTTTCGCTCTACTGTGTTTAATGCTCGCATCGGTCATGGCTGTATCGTCATGATGCACGTCTTGGTGCAAGATGTGGAAATTCCGCCGGGGAAATATATACCCTCTGGAGCAGTGATTAATAACCAGCAGCAAGCGGATAGACTGCCCGATGTCCAAGAGGAGGATCTCACGTTTGCTCATAATCTGATCGCATGCAACGATGCATTGCGATCAGGGTATCAGTGTGCAGAGGATGAAGCTTGTATTGCGCCAATCCGCAATCAGAGGGTTCAATCCTCTGACTCTGATCAGGAAAATGGAAATCAACCTTCTCGTCGTTCTTCTTATTCTTATAGTTCCATGCCTTCATTTACAGCCATAAATTCAGACCTGCAGAAACAAATTCGTCAACTGTTAGCTCAAGGATATCGGATTGGTGCCGAATATGCAGATGAGCGGCGCTTCCGGACGAGTTCTTGGAAGAGTGCGATCGCGATTCACTCAGATCGTGAATCAGAGGTGCTTGATGCTCTGAGCGATTGCTTAGCCGAACATGAGGGCGAATATGTCCGCCTGATTGGGATTGACCCGAAAGCCAAGCGGCGGGTGATGGAAGAAATTATCCAAAGACCCGGTGATCAGCCGTCCAAGTCCACCCCAGCGAAAGCATCTTCGAGTTATCGTTACAGTGAGCCTGCGGCGAGCAAAAACCGTCAGGTTTCCCGTTCACAACCGCAACTGGAGTCTGATCTCCAGCAAACGGTGCGGGGACTAATCGCTCAAGGTTATGGGGTTGGCTTAGAATATGCCGATGAGCGGCGCTTCCGCACCAGTTCCTGGAAGAGTGCGATGTCGATTCAATCCAATCGGGAATCGGAGGTGATGGACGCGATTACCGACTGTTTAGCCGACCATGAGGGCGAGTATGTGCGCTTGATTGGGATTGACCCCAATGCGAAACGGCGGGTGATGCAAGAAATTATTCAACGACCCGATAGTAAAGCCGTGACAACAGGGACATCGGTCTCCTCAAATGGTCAGCGCGATCGCACTAGCACCAAAACCCCGGTATCCGCACCCTCAAAAGCGGATTCTGTATCACCTGCGGATACGTCTTTGAGCCAAGAGGCGATTGATCAAGTCCGGGGTTTGTTAGCTCAAGGATACAAAATTGGTACCGAACATGCCGACAAGCGCCGCTTCCGCACCAGTTCCTGGCAAAGCTGCGCTCCCATCGAATCCAATCAGGTTTCTGAGGTGATTGAGGGGTTAGAAGGCTGTATGGCTGAACATAGTCAGGAATATGTTCGTCTGATTGGCATTGATCCAAAAGCCAAGCGGCGTGTCTTGGAAACCCTGATTCAAAAACCAAGTTGAGCAATCATTACCTGAGTAACCCTTAGAAGTCAGCGGGAAAGGAAAGGGTGATCTGTGATTGGGGATTGGTGATGGAGTTAGGTTTTAACTCAATTCTTTCTCCGGAATTGCTCAACCAATAATTGACAATTTTAAATCCTCAATCCCTTTCCTTTCCTACAGAGGTAATCGAAAATCATTGACTTCAAAATCGCGGTAATTCTAATTCTATTAACCTGATTAGCTTCACGTTTATAACGTCTATAACTATAAAATGCATTTGCCCCTGCCACTACCATTGAGCAGTCACTCTCATGTCTATGTTCAAGGTGATGTAACTATTGACCCGAGTGCTGTGATTTCATCGGGAGTAATTTTGCGGGCTAATCCTGAGAGTCGAATTATTATTGCTCCGGGTGTTTGTATTGGTGCAGGTTCAGTTCTGCACGCTGACCAAGGGACATTAGAGATAGAAACCGGTGTCAATCTGGGTACAGGTGTATTGGTCGTGGGTCACGGGACAATTGGGGCAAATGCCTGTATCGGTTCACTGACCACGATTTGGAATGCTTCGATTGAGCGATTAACCGTTGTGCCTGCGGGGTCTGTTGTTGGTGATGTGGGGCGTCAAGTTGCCGAGGTTTGTGTACCAGCGACTCCTCCGGTTGATAGCTCTAATCCCCCAGAAACGGTAAATCATTCACCTCAGATCGCATCTCCTCCATCTCCTTCTCCTGAACAGCCTGAGCAGCAGGATGTCAACCCACCTGTTGATTCCCAGAGACGTTCCAGTGAGTCCACGACGGAAGAGGAAGCTGAATCGGCTAACTCCCCGGCGGAAAACTCCGTCTATGGGCAAGGGAGTGTAGACCGGATTCTCAAAACTCTATTTCCCTATAATCAATAATTTGGACTCCTGATGCAGGGGAGTCATTTAGCCGTTACCCGCCCCTTCAATCTGTAGTGTTAAGATCAGCGCTGAGATAGGTTATACCGATAAGTTGTTAGGGTTGAGGTGTTGGGTTTCTTAGACTGGATTAGAGGCAACACTTAACTGCCAACAACGACATGGAGAGCCGAGCTATGGAGTCATACAACCCTGGAATTATCCCCCACACCCCTTCTACTCAACGAAATCGCTTTCGTCATTCCTCTTTGGGTTTGGTGTCTACGCTCAGTTTTCCTGTGATTGTGAGTACGGCTGATGCGATGCTCAAGGCGTCTGGAGTGACGTTGATCGGATTTGAAAAAATTGGCAGTGGTCATTGTACGGCAATTGTGCGCGGCGCTACAGCAGAAGTACGGATTGCGGTGCAAGCTGGGGTTGAACATGCTAAACGAGAAGGTCGATTATTGTCCTCCTTGGTAATTCCTCGACCCTTTCCCAACTTGGAGGTTGTCTTACCTCTGGGTTCTCATTTGCTAGAAGAGGCGCAACAGCAACTGCGATCGCGCCATAGTTCCCAAGCCCTGGGACTTCTAGAAACTCGCGGCTTTCCCGCGATCGTCGGTGCCGCGGATGCGATGCTCAAATCCGCAAATGTGGAACTGACTGGTTACGAAACCATTGGCGCGGGCTTATGTACGGTGATTATCCGGGGTCGAGTCGCAGAAGTCGCCATGGCGCTGCAAGTGGGTATGGCAGAAGCCCAACGGATTGGGGAACTGGTTGCTGTTACCGTGATTACTCGACCGTTAGAAGATCTCGAACAAGCCCTACCCTTGGCAAGTTACTTCATTGAAGAGGAAAAAACACCCGAACCCCTACGATTGCCTGTCGAGGTTAAGGAAACAGAGAAGGAATTAGTCGAACTCCCTGATTTAGATAAATTGCCCGCACCGACTAAAGAAATTGACTTCTGATATTACATACATTGCCGATTAGCAGAGCTGAGGGAGCTGGGGAAGCAATGTAGAGACGTGCCATGGCGCGTCTGGAAGCTAGGGGAGACAAAATTAAAAGCTCAAAAAAATTATGTAAATTCAATCAAGTAATAATCCTCCTGCCTCCTGCCTTATGCTAAAAAAAGGCGTTGCACCCAATTCCAGCGATGACCGGATTAAGCTTTCCTGTAGGTACAGGCTAAAACCAAACCGCTTATTCCGGAACATACAAATTGGTTAGGGGGCAACGCGATCTGGAAGGAAGACTGTCACTTGTTTGGTGTTATCTGAGATCTTAACTCAGAGTTACCATAGAAAAAATACATTGTTATGATAGAAAGCATAGACTATAGTCTATGAATTATTCCGATCAAGGAGGAGTATCGTTGAAGCAAGCCACGCTGCATCAGCTCAAAGTCTTTGAAGCCGTTGCTCGACATAATAGTTTTACTCGTGCAGCCGAAGAACTATTTCTCACCCAACCCACGGTGTCAATGCAGGTGAAACAGCTTACCCGAGCGGTTGGTGTTCCCTTATTTGATCAAGTAGGCAAACGGCTTTATCTTACCCAAGCCGGAGAGGAACTCGTCAAGACCTGCCGTGCCATATTTGAGAATTTAGACCAGTTTGAGATGACCGTCGCTGATTTGCAAGGGCTAAAACAGGGACGCTTGCGGGTTTCGGTGATCACAACCGCCAAATATTTTATTCCCCGGTTACTCGGTCCATTTTGTCGGCGTTATCCAGGAATAGATGTGTCGCTTCAGGTGACCAATCATGAATTTATCTTGAATCGTCTGAATGACAATGCCGATGACTTGTATGTAATGAGTCAACTCCCGGAGCTGGATATTACCTACGAAGCCATTCTTGACAATCCCCTCGTCGTCATCGCCCCGGCGGATCATCCGTTGGTGAATGAAACCAATATTCCTCTAGAGCGCTTGGCAGAGGAACCCTTTATTATGAGAGAACCGGGGTCAGGAACGCGCAAGGCAGTGCAAGAACTCTTTGATTCCCGTGATATTCAGTTAAAAGTGCAGCTTGACTTAGGCAGCAATGAAGCCATTAAACAAGCGATCGCGGGCGGGTTAGGCATTTCGGTTTTATCCCGTCATACCTTAGCCTTAGAGGGCATCTGTAACCAACTGACGATATTAGATGTGGAAGAATTCCCGATTGAACGATACTGGTATGCGGTTTACCCCAACGGCAAACAACTCTCTATTGTCGCTCGCACCTTTCTCGATTATTTACTCTCTGAAGGCAAAGACTTTGCCCAAAAGACTGCCCTACGCCGAACCTTGCCACCCGCGCCATCCAATGGAACTCCTCCCCCTAGCGCTGCAAACTCCGAGGATCAAGGGCATCCCGTAGACCATCCCCCAGCAAGTTAAAGGCTAACACGGTCAAGATAATCAGTACGGCGGGGGGCCAAATTAACCAGGGTTGTAGCACCAAAATCGAAGCATTCGTTGCCAAGGATAGCAAATTTCCCCAGGAGGGGTCAGGTTGCTGAATGCCCAGACCGATTAAACTCAGCACTGATTCCGCCACAATAAAACTGGGGACGGCGAGAGTGGCTGAGATAATCACATAGGTTGCCGTTTGGGGCAGCACATGGCGGACAATAATGTACAGCGGTTTAGCCCCCATCGCCTGAGATGCTTGGACAAATTCTCGTTCTTTAATCGATAAAACCTGTCCGCGAATCACCCGGGCTAATCCAGACCAGCCAATAAACGAGGTAATCAAAACAATTAATAAAAATCGTTGGGCGCTGGTTAGTCCTGGTGGTAACACTGACGCCAATGCCACGAGTAGGTATAGAGTGGGAATCGTCATCATCACTTCCACTAGGCGCATCAGCATGGCATCAATCCACCCGCCAAAATAGCCAGAAATTCCGCCGATAATTAAACCCAGAGGAAAAGAGATGGCAATTCCCACTAAACCGATACTCAGACTAATTCGCCCTCCATACACCAAACGACTGAATTGATCCCGACCTTGCTCATCGGTCCCTAATAGATTCAGTTTGCCTTCACCAATCGTACCGAACAAGTGCAAGTTCATCGGAATTCCGCCAAATATCTCCACCTCTTCAAAATTTGGTGGTAAGGGGAAACGCAGTTGCAGAAACTGGTACGCCGAACCTTGAACAAATAAACGGATGGGGGACGGACTTTGCCAATCCACCATCAGTTCTCGTTCCCCCGTCTCTAAATCCGTTGGTCCTTGGGTGGTTGGGTAGACATGGGGACCAATAAACCTGCCTTCGGGAGTGCGCCAGTAGACTTGGGTGGGTGGCAACAGGGAACCATTGGGTTGGGAGAGATATGGGTCATAAGGCGCGACAAAATCAGCCGCAATTACGGCAAGGTAAAAAATCAATAGCACGATCGCGCCAAACCGAGCCAGGGGGTTCTTTTTCAGTTTTTGCCACCAGTTCATGGGTTACAGGTTAAGAGTTAAGCTGCTGGGCGAGTTGTCGGTGTTGTTCTTCGTTCTTTTCGTGTTCGACAACAAACACGTTGGAGTAGAGGTTGGCGGTGATTTGCTTCCCCTCTTGGGTAAGGGACAGGTAACGCAGGGCTTCCTGGATAAAGGGAAACACTCCATTCCAGTAAAACCTGGAATAACCAGCGCGAAGGTCACCAGGATGCTCATAGCCTAAGGCTTGATTCACACCTGTTTCTTCAAATTCGTAGAATAGAGAGCTAATTTTCTTGAGATAGCGGGGATCAGAAAGCTGACCAATTAAGTCAGAGGCACGAATTAAACCGGGATAATTCAGGGTATCTCGATGATCCCCTTCTTTGGGAACCGGGAAACGAGTCAGTTCAATATTGAGCTTAATCAGTTCCGCGTCAATCAGTTTGTGACCGCCAAATCGCTCATCCGTAAACAGTTTCGCCCGATCAACATGATGAGGCGTTAGGGATGCATCGGTAGCGCCAGGAGGCAGATGCACCATCTCACCATTTTTGCCCGTCGCATAAAGTCGTTCAGTTTCGCGATCCTGACGACAGACGCCTTTGACATAGCCAATGTCGTGGCAAACCAGAGAAATGATAAAGTGTAACCAATCTTCTGGTGTGACGCCCCCTTCACGGATATGCTTGCCTCGGAGAATCTCCTGACCCACTAACGTGACCAGGATAGAATGCTCGACATTATGATAGAGGGCATCGCTGTTGGCAATATTTTCCATTGCCATACTGCCTGCCCAAGCAATAATGTCCTCATAGTCGGTTTTCAGCCCCCCGTAAGTCCGGTGGTAGCCTTCCCGGAGTCTTTGGACAAATGAGTTTATGAGAATTTCTGTTGCGTTAAACATCCTGGGTAATCCCTGCGGAGTGCAATGGTTTGAGGATCAATCGAACAGTTATAACTCTATACTTTACAGGATGCGATAAATTTAGGTGGATGGCGATCTAAAGATTCACAACCTCGGCGTGTTCTTGGTCATAGCTAACTGTTACCGAACTCGCAACCCCCTTGTGTGTAAGGGTTTCAGGGGTTTTACTCTTCCTAACTCAACGTATCGCGGGAGTCCCCACCCTCAGCGTTAGCAGGGTGGGGAGGGATAGC
>NZ_JBKHHI010000117.1:0-16496 GCF_046539235.1 Coleofasciculus sp. | reverse complement strand
CTCCTTAAACAGGCTATAAAAAATCGTGTCCGTTTTCACGTTCTCCTAGGGCTTTTCAGCACAGGGTTGACACCTGATACTGTGCCACCCCTGACGGGAAAATTTTCTCTGATGACTGTTTTGACAAACCAAACAGAATATGTGTTATTCCTTCTTTCTTTTTGCATTCCCTTTTCAGGTAAGGTGGGCAATGCCCACCCGACAACGACAGCGCTGTCATAAAACGGTAAGGGTTTAAGGACGATTTATTTACATTTAATACAGTACCGTTTTCTTTTGTCCGACTACTTATCAGGGCGGGTTTTGTTGAAAGGTTAGCGGTGGGTATCGCCATTAAATCCCTAAACCCGCCCCTACAATATCAGGGCGGGTTTTGTTGAAAGGTTAGCGGTGGGTATCGCCATTAAATCCCTAAACCCGCCCCTACAATAATTGATTGGGTGAAATGGATCGCCCGCCGATCGATTAGTGGTGTCAATTAGGTATAATAGCCGGATAGGGAAATAATTCGCGAAATCCCTGCCTTCGCTGTTGCGGAGACTCCGGAGTCAAATAACTCCACAGGGTTTCCCAGTAAAAAAAGGATACACCATCAAAGGCGCGATCGCGAACCGCTTCAACTTGGGCTTGAATTTGTGCAAAGGGAATCGGATCACCTAAGGTTCCCGTTAAAATGCCAATACTTACCGGAATTGTCCGCCGCGCCATGCGTACTGCGGGTTGATTAAGTTCCGCGGTAAAACTACTCAACTCATCCCGATAAACCTGTAACACTAATTCATCCACCCAACCCCGTTGTACCCAGGTTTGCCAGTCTTGTAGATAATGTTGATAAGCAAAGGCTTGGGGATTAGGTGAAAGCGAGATGATACAATCCGGTTTAATCGATTTAACCGTCTGGACAATCTTTCCCATAAACTCGCTAATCTTATTCGCCCGCCAGCGCATCCATTCACTATTTAACGGCGAATTTGGGGGAGGATTTCCATCATGTTCTTGCTGATAACGCTCTAGCGTATAAGCATCATAACCCAATTCCACAGGCATGCCAAAGTGATCATCCAACTGAATCCCATCCACATCATATTGGCTGACTACTTCCTTAATTAGATCGAGGATAAGCTGTTGTACCTCTGGATGTAACGGATTCAGCCATAAAAGTTGGGGATGATTCTCCGGATCAGATTTTTGAGTTAAACTTTGAGTTATCCAGGTGGGATGACGCCGCGCTAATTCAGAATAAATTGGTGTCATAAATCCATACTCAAACCAAGGAATTACCCGTAACCCTTGGCGATGTCCCTGCTGTATAATATCTGCCAAAACATCTCCATTGAGGCGCATAATTGCCAGCAAAGGTTCTTGTGTCGCCACCGCACTCGGATAAAACGTATGTCCCCGATTCCAAACCACCGGATAAACCGTGTTAAAGTTCAGTTTAGACAATTGCGCGATCGCTCGGTTAATTCCCCAAGGTGAAAACAATACACCACTGGCAACATTTGTCAACCAAACGCCTCTAATTTCTGTGATGGTTGTCGGCGTTTGAGAACGGGCTAAACAGGGGGAAAAGATAATGGATTTAGCCACAAGTAGGAAAATACTGAATATCAGCCCTAATCCGAGAAAAACCCTGAATCTACGTTGACGTTTGTTATTCGTCATTCGTCATTTGTCATTTGTCATTTGTCATTTGTCAATGGATTAATCTTAACCCCCCTTAATCCCCCGTGCAACAAAACGCGAAGCAACATCTGGTCTCCCCGTGCAAAAAAAGCGAAGCAACATCTGGTCTCCCCCTTTTGAAGCTATGCATTACTCACATCTTTCTTAACAATTCAGAAGGCTGGACATATCTAGGTTTCAACCTAATGACGTTACATTTATTAATAGGCTCCCTCGGTAGTCCCTGATCCATCGTCAACGTCAGAATACGGCACACTGATAACAGGGTGTGGTAAAGTAACAGCTTTCCCTTGCATCCATGGGACTCATGGGACTTCAGCAACTTGGCTGAGACGATGTAACTTGTCCCCTTCCCATGTTTTGAGCGGTGGGTTAAAGGCAAGGCGATCGCACTCCTCAATCACAGCCGCAAACCTAAGCCCCCTCAACCCGGCAAGTTGTGGGTAGTTGGTAAAAAAGCGAGCGATTGTCTCCGGCACTGCGTTCCGTGCGATCGCACAAAATGTTGAAAAGTGGTAACGATTGAACGTTATCATTATGTTCTCAAGAGCGGTTGTCGCCTTGAACAACTGCAATTGGAAAGTGCCGATCGCATCCACCGTGCTTTGGCTACCTACACCATTGTTGCTTGGCGCTTATTATGGATCACCTATCTTGCCCGTTACCATCCCGAGCTGCCTGCCGACACTGTTTTAGAAGCATATCAGTGCCAGGCTCTTTATTGCACGATTCATCACCACTCTAACCCCCCTGACTCTCCTCCCAATTTAAGCTGAAGTTACCCCCAGAGCAAAATAACGGAGTGCTTAACTAGAGGGGGTTACAGCCATTTTTTGACCCCCGCTCAATGGGTACATTTGTGAAAGCGACTCCTAAAACGGATTCTGAGGCGATCGCTCTTTTTCACCAAGGTAATATGATTGTTGTTTACTTGCAAGTTTCAACATGGCTACGGGTTGAAATAATTATCGCGATCGCATAAAGTAACGATAGGGTCTCGCTCGTGTGAACAAGTCGAAGCCCTAATCGCTACAAGCCTTATAGGATAAGAGGTTCAGCCATCCGAGTCGAAGGTTGTACCCAGTAAGCTTTTTACCTATCACCGCTCAAACCCTTACTGGATGGGATTTTTCACTAGGTGTAGTACATCCGCACAGGGGGAACTTCAGTTTAAGAGATGCCGTGCGTTGGATCGCCCAACTCGGCGGGTTCTTAGCCCGTTCTCATGATGGCGAACCGGGGGTTAAAACTATTTGGCAAGGTCTGCGACGACTCCATGACATTGCCCAGACTTGGCTTTTACTTTCCCCCAAAACTACTGCTAAAGTCAAGGGCCTTCATGTTAAGAAAGATGTGAGTAATGCATAGCTTAAAAAGGGGGACGGAAGGGGGATCTATAAGGGAGGAACGAGGGGGGTAGGGGAGAAATGTTCCCTCCCCTTGATCAGGGGAGGGTTAGGGTGAAGTCAGATCAAGGTATTGCTTTCTTTTTGAAGCTCAAGTTGACACCAATGAATGCTTGCGCCCGATTCTAGGGTATCAATTTTCGTCACACAGCCGTTGAATAAACAAATTGGTTGTTGGCTGGAAATCCAACGCCTTGGTTACTGGCTGGAAATCCTACCCCATTACTAACTTGCATCTCGTTAATATCTAAACCATAGAGTTTTGCACCTTTCAAATTGGCATCCAGCAAATTAGCTTTTCTGAGAACTGCCCAGGTTAGATTCGCATTTTCTAGATTCGCATTCTCCAGATTAGCGCAGGTTAAATCTGCACCTTGGAGATTTGCCCAATCCAGTATAGCGGATTCCAAATTCGCGGCAATCAAACTTGCCCCTTCTAAATTCGCCCGACTTAATCTCGCGCCACTGAAATTAACCCCTTCTAAATCAGCGCCCGCTAAATCTAAATCTTTTAACCAGGCGTAGCTGAGATTGACAAAACTCAGCGATGAGCCATAAACCCTAGCACCAATCAACCTTGCTTCCGATAAATTCGCCCATTTAAAATTCACGCCCGTTAAATTTGCATCCCGCAAATTCACCCGTTCTAACTGCGCTCCGCAAAGATTTGCACCCCATAAGTTAGCCCGTCGGAGGTTTGTACCATTCAATATTGCCCCACTGAGTTTAGCACCCGTGAGCTTTGATTTGACCATAAAAGCACCATTGATATTGGCTTTAGTCAAATCAGCGTCAACCAGTTTGGCATCGCTCATTTTAACGTAATTAAGATTCGTCCAATTCATCTGAGCGCTACTCAAATCAGATTTGAGTAAAAATGCTCTGCTCAAATCTGCTCCTCTGAGATTCGCCCCTGTTAGGTTAACTCCGATTAACATAACTCCCCTGAGGTTAGCCCCACTCAGGTCAATCCCGGTGAATTCTCGATTTCCTTGTTCGTACAGTTTGAGAAGTTGTCTAACGTTCATAGCTACAACGTCCACTAAGTATTTATGATTTGGGCAAAGTTGAATGATTGGTAATTTTAATGAGATTCCTTTTCTACTTTAATCCTAATAGTTAATCAAGAAACATTCTTTGAGAAAATTTACGTTTATATCCAACATCCTTAAACTGTAGTATAATCCATTCTCTATCTCTAAGTCAGTCAAATTGATCGGTATGTCTGACTTTACTAATAAAGATTATACTGCGATAGGATTGCCATTTCGCCCAAATCGCCGCCTTCTTTATCAAGCTTAAAGAAATTGTTGAGTAATATTAATTTCAAAACTGTCCGCCTCATAATTCAGATTACACTGCCATACTTGTCATACACCCTATACCATTTAAATTTGCAATTAATGGGCTGATATAGTGATGATAGAAAAAAAACTAGATAATTGTATGACAAATGACGATTGATTTTTACGGTAGGGGGTGAATTTGACCTGCTTGAACCGAAAGAATTTGGGAGGAGTTCAACCACTGAGAATCAAATGCGCCTAAGTGGGTGGTTGTAATCAGGGTTTGAAACCGATCTTGAATCGCATCCAAAAGCTGATTTTGGCGGTTAGGATCAAGTTCTGCTAAAACATCATCCAATAATAACAGTGGCGGTTCACCCACAACTTCTTCAATTAGCTTTAACTCTGCTAATTTTAGTGCCAAAACCAACGTCCGTTGTTGTCCTTGAGAACCATAGGAACGGGCAGGGGTTTGGTTAATTGTAAATTCCACATCATCTCGGTGGGGACCAACCAGAGTTATCCCCTGACGCTGTTCGGGAAAACGACGATGGTGGAGTTTATCTAAAAATGCCTGCTGAACACCTTCTGGGTCATCCTTCTCCAGGTTGACATTTGGGGCGTAGGTCACTTCCAGTAACTCTGTTTTACCACTAATACTACTATGCCAAGATTGAGCAAGTGGTGCTAATCGTTGCAACACTCTAGCACGACGCCGAGTTACACGCGACCCCGCCGTTGCCAGTTGTGCATCCCAAAGAGCCAGTTCTGTCTGGGGCTGCTTTGATATTATCCCCTCTTGTGTCCTTTCTTCCTCCTGCTTCCGGATGGTTTTGAGCAAGGCGTTGCGCTGGCGCAGGACTTGATTATATTGCTGCAAAATATAAGCATAAACAGGTTCAAGTTGGGTGAGAATAGAATCCAACCAATTCCGGCGTCGTTCCGGACTTCCGCGAACTAAATCCAAATCCAGACTGGAAAACTGTACCGCATTCAAAATCCCTAAAAAATCAAGCTGGCGACGTAAGGATTCGCGATTTAAAGCCACAGTCCGGCGTCCCTGACTGCGAAGGGTTAAGCTTAGTTCAATAGAACCATAAGCCCGTTCCAAGATAGCCTGAATCTGACCCATCGAGGCATCCTCCAACACCAATTCGCGATCGCGTCCTGACCGATGACTTTTCAGCGTTGAGAGTAATTCTACCGCTTCTAGTAGATTAGACTTCCCCTGAGCATTATTTCCCACCAAAATAGTTTTCGGTGCTTCAAAATTAACCAAGCAATCCTGATAATTGCGAAACTGACGCAATTTTAAGCATTTTAAATACATTGATCATGGTTGACTGGTGACTATTAATTGTTCCCAATTCCCTGTTCCCTGTTCCCTGTTCCCTGTTCCCTGTTCCCTGTTCCCTGTTCCCTGTTCCCTGTTCCTTGACCAATTACCGATTTTTGTACCAACGAATAAACAGCTTCTCCAACTCAACCCAAATAAACAATGACGTACTAAACCCCAAGCAAATCAACAATTCAGTCAGCGTCAGCGGTTCTGTACCAAAGAAATTTTGCAAAAATGGCACATAAACCAATGCCAATTGTAAGATCGCCGTGACGCTTACCGCCCAAATTAAATAGGGATTCGAGAACGGATTTATCTCAACAGTTAAACGAGTATTGGAACGAACCGCGATCGCATGTCCCATCTGAGCCAAACACAAGGTAGTAAAGACCATCGTTTTCCAGTGGAGGGGAAAATAGTCAAACGCCAGCGCCATTAAAATAATCGTGACAATGGCGAAAATAATCCCAATCCGCACCATATAGACACCCAATCCCCGGGCAAAAATACTCTCACGGGGACTAAACGGAGGACGCTTCATCACATCGGGTTCAGCCGGTTCTACCGCCAACGCTAAAGCGGGTAAACCATCAGTGACTAAGTTCATCCAGAGAATTTGTAACGGCGACAGGGGAACATCCGGGAGTCCCATAATCGGTGCTGCGGCAATAGTTAACACCTCACCAATGTTACTACCTAAGATATAGCGAATAAAGCGGCGGATATTATCATAAACCGTGCGACCTTCTTCCGTCGCGGCAACAATCGTGGCAAAGTTATCATCTAGCAGTACCATATCACTGGCTTCTTTACTCACATCGGTTCCGGTAATCCCCATCGCAATACCGATATCCGCTTGCTTAAGAGCGGGAGCATCATTAACTCCATCACCGGTCATAGCGACGACTTCACCTTGACGCTGAAGTCCTTGGACAATACGCAGTTTATGTTCAGGAGAAACACGAGCATAAACGCTCACCTCCTCGACCTGTTTGTCCAGATCCGATGGGGAAAGCTTTTGTAACTCCTGACCCGTAAGAACCCGATCATGTTGATCCGCAATACCCAAAGCATGAGCGATCGCGCGAGCCGTAAGCTGATGATCTCCGGTAATCATCACCGGGCGGATACCCGCATTCCGACAGCGTCGCACAGCATCCAAAACTTCGGGGCGGGGGGCGTCTAACATCCCCACCAGTCCCAACCAAACTAATTCTTGCTCCGCCGCTTCACTAGCATCTACCCCATCATTGGGTGCAGCAGAAAGAGGCTTATAGGCAAACCCCAAAACCCGCAATCCCGCCCCAGCCATTTGATTATTGTGCCGCAAAATATCCGTCCGTTGCTCGTCGGTCAACACCTCAGTGTGATCACCCGCCTGCAAAGAATAGCAACGCTCTAAGACTAACTCAGGGGAACCCTTGGTAAACATGAGGTAGGTTCCTTGTCCATCATCCGTTGCCACTGATCCATGTGACCCTTGACATATTACACTCATGCGCTTTCGCTCTGAGGAAAAGGGAATTTCACCGACCCGAGGAAACTGACGCCGCAACGGTTCTTTATCAACACCACCCTTCCCGGCTAGGGTAATTAATGCCCCTTCGGTGGGGTCTCCTAAAATCAGCCAATTATCCTGTTCATACTGCAAGATAGCATCATTACAGAGAGCGCAACCTTGAAGTAATACTTGTAATTCGGGATATTCTTGGGTAGAAATGGCTGTCTCGGTGATCAGAAACTCCCCGTTAGGCGCATACCCTTCTCCCGTAACTTGGAACGTGTGGTGGGGAGTGATTACCCATTGCACGACCATCTTATTTTGAGTCAGGGTACCGGTTTTATCCGAACAGATCGTCGTCACACTACCTAAGGTTTCCACTGCAGGAAGTTTACGGATCAGAGCATGGCGACGCACCATGCGTTGAGTTCCCAGTGCTAAGGTAACGGTAATGACAGCCGGTAAGCCTTCTGGCACAACCGCTACCGCCATACTTAGAGACACTTCCACCAGTTGTTGGAAAACACCTAAATCGCCGCCACTTTGAATTAAGCCGCCAACAACAACCAGCACCACCAAGATCAGAGAACCACTGACTAAGACATTCCCTAATTGGGTCATCCGCTGTTGCAAGGGTGTTGGTTCGCTTTCCACCCCTTGCAACATTTCGGCAATCCGTCCCAGTTCCGTCTTCATCCCTGTGGCTGCAACCAGGACGGTACCGCGACCTTGAACGACTTCGGTACCCTGAAAGACTAAATTAATGCGATCGCCTAAGGGGGTATCCTCGGCTAAGGTGACAGTGGCTTGCTTATTAACCGCGTTCGCTTCTCCAGTTAAAGCGGATTCCCGGATCTGGAGGTTTGATTCCTCAATTAAGCGTCCATCAGCCGCAATTTGCACCCCCGCTTCCAGGAGCATAATGTCTCCAGGGACAAGCTGTTTGCTATCCACCTCCATCGGTCTACCCTCGCGCAGGACACGGACTTTGGGAGAGGCAAGATTTTTTAGGGCGGCGAGGGCTTTTTCGGCACGACTTTCTTGCAGATAGCCCAAGACACCATTAAGAATAACGATTAACAGAATCGCGATCGTATCCTTAAACGGAACTTGACCCGCCTCTAATCCTCCTTGTCGCCAATCGATCAGATCAATAACTCCGGAGATGATTGCCACCACAATCAGCATAATCAGCATGATATTGGTGAACTGATCCAGAAGAATCACCCAAGAACTGCGACCCGCAGTTTCTTCGAGTTCATTCAATCCGTAGTATTGCGATCGCTGTGTGACTTGTTCAGAGTTCAAACCCGTCTGGGGATTGCTATCCAGTTGGGTAAGCGACTCGTCTATGGATTGGGTATGCCATGCATTTAAAGGATCAGGCAGCGAATGGGAACGATGAGATGAAGTCACGGGGCAGGTTTGCATAAACACGATACCCAATCAATCATAGTCTTTTCAGACAACAACTGTAATTGGGGAAGTTGTTCCAGACGTAGCATGCTACGTCTGGAACAACCCTCGCACCCCCGCTTAAAACTGGTAGCGAACCGAAAAGTGGAATCCCTCATCTTGAGCATTCTGACCTTGATCTTCCAGTTCGACTAAGGGTAAACCATAGTCAAGGCGCAAATCTAATCCAGGTAGTGGTTGCCACAGTATCCCCATACCCAGACTGGCTAAAAACTGTTCTTGAGACAGAGTGTTCTGATCATCAAGATTATTCCACACCCAACCCGCATGGAAAAATGGTGCAATTTGGAACGTTGACGCACCTGATGCATTTTTCTCTAACGTGATCCGGTCTTCTAGGAACAATCGCATGCCATTATCTCCAATGCGAGCATTCTGTCGATAGCCTCGCACGGATTGAGCGCCACCAATGACAAATTGTTGAGACGGTAAAAGAGTGTTGGGTGTCAGTTGAATATCAGCACCCATAATTAAAAAATGACTATTATTGAGAATTTGGACTCGTTGGATCTGACCAAACCAGCTTAAAAAACGTCCATCCGGATCAGGATCGGGATTAACGGTAGCATCCAACCAACCTGTACCCAGACTAAAGAGCGATCGCGCTGACCAAGCTCCCCTGGAGTCACGGCGTCGGTAGTCTTGTCCAAATTGAATCACACTGGTGCGCGTTATCCCCTCAGCATCAGCCCCAGGACTTAAAGGGGCAGGTATATCCAACACAAATGTCTGACTGTCCCTAAAGCTAAAACCCAGCGATAGGGCGAATTCTTCACGGGAGGTGCGAATTAACGGTTGACGAAAACTAATCTCATACTGCTCAGATTCTCCTTCAATATCGAATTGGGCAAAGCGTTCGTCAGTCACTCGATTGCGATCAATGCTGGCTTGCACTTGCAGGGTGCCATTTTTCGGATTTAGGGGAAGGCGATAGCCCATGTTGATCACGTTTGAGCCGCCAGTGGTGGAATAGGAGGAACTAGCCGTCAGTTCATCCCCATACCCGGTCAGATTACGATAGCGTCCACTTACGCCCAATCGTTCTGAACCGACGCTGGGCGGTGAATAGTTATCCGTTGTGAAACTACCTTCAAAGGGATTGGCTTCAACAACACGAATAATTAAATTGCTTTTGCCCGGTTGAGTACCAGCACGAAGACTGGCGTCTACGGACTCAAATAAGGGATCAGCCCGCAGTAGCCGCAATTTATCTTCCAGGCGAGCGGTATTTAGGGGTTTGCTGACACCTAGCTGAATCCGATTCCGGATATAACTGGCTTTAAGGCGGCGAATCCCCTCAATTTTAATCTCCTCCAGACTCCCTTCTAGGACAAAAATCTCTACGACACCATCAGTAATATCCTGGTCTACTAGAATGGCTCTTGAGGTGATGTAACCACGATTTAAATAGAGTTGAGTGATGGCATCAGCAGCCTGTTGTAATTGTTGTAGGGTAACCGCTTCTCCTGCCAATGGTTGGACAATGGGATTGAATTCCTCGGGTTCAAAGATGGTGCTACCTGTGACATTGATTTTCTCGATTTGAATAGTCTCCACGTTAGAATTTGTGGGGCGAGAGGGAGTGGGTTCGGGTTGGGACAAAGGTGGGGAATCATCGGGACGTAAGGGTTCAGGAATAGGCGTGGGTTGAGGAAAACGATCATCCGGATTGGGTTGGATGGTTTCGGGGTTCGGAGGCGTGGGTAGGGTTTGTGCGATCGGAATATCATCCGGGTAAGCGTGATTTGGGGTAAAAATAGGGTTGAGTTTGGAGTGGGTAGGGATGGGTTTCACGTCTACCGTTTCTTGGCTTATTCCGATGTGATTCAACTCGCCCTGACTGAGTGAGAGAGGGTTGACCCTTGGTGACTCTTGATCCCATGGTTTTAAGTGAGACGCTTCTGGATAAAAAGAGCGATCGCGGGATTCGAGTTCAGCGCTATTTGAATCAGCTCTAATTTCCGCCTTCTGAAATTGCTGGTGAGAGAATTCAATCAGATTAGGTGGATTGACAGGATTCTGGCTTACTTGTGACACAGACATGGGAGTTGTACCCAGCGCTGTTGGTGCATTTAAACCCATAATGCCCACCCAAACAGGTGTCAGTTGTCCCAGAATCTGCCCTTTTAAAAAAATATTCACTAAAAGCTTACTCCCCGACTTTTTCATCGTTGAGCGCCCCCAGCGACTAATTGTTCTGGAATAACTGCTCCTAAGCTCATACTATAGAGTCCAGCGCCTGAATATCGCGTCTGATGTTCTACTCTACTCTTCGAGGAGGGTTTAGCCCAAGCAGAAACCGCTTGCGCGTCTATGTCATTTGTACGCACAGTTTTTTACCAATAACCAATGTACAGAGGCGCCCTGGTGCGTCTTGACGGTAGTATTGTCATCCTTTCAGGAGCAAGGAATGTTCATCGGAGTTTTGATGTTTTCACACTTTCCCTACCCAACAGGAATGTTTAATCAAAACCGCAGGGCGTAGAGACGTAGCCTGCTACGTCTCTACCGGGTTGCCAACCCTGTACTTCACAGTGCATAGTGATTTCCGATCAACGTAGTATTCCTTGCTTTGGTCGGAATACTGAGGCTAATCACGAAGGACCTAGATTTCTCTCAAGCCCACGCTGTACCGCTCGTATCGGTCAGCGTTGGGTTCATGACGGTTCTACCTCTGACCAAAGACGTTCTAAACGCTGTTGCCATTGTGCCAAGACCTTTTCTGTTTGTTCGCTTGATTCCATCTCACCCATCAAACCTTCTCGATAAAAGCGATCTAGAGTTTGCAGGGTAGTCTCAAAGGATTGCCCTTGCTGCTTTGCCGCTCGAATGATTTGACGAATTTGACGGTCTACAAACTGGTCAAAGCTGGACTCTAACCCCTGTTGACACAAGGCAACCAGTCGTATGACTGCGTGACAAAAGTCCTCAGGGTCTAGCGTCTCCCGCTTATGCTGAAAGACGCCCCAAAGCACATTTTGATTCAAGGCATAGCGAGTGTCCTGAGTTTCATCAAAATTGGCTTCTAAGAGTTGTTCCAGAAAGGGTTGAGCCTCTTGAGCTGATGCTATGGGAACCAAGATTCTTAGCCAAGACTGGTCTGAGGATAGCAGGATCAACACTCTCAGTTGAGGTATTTCCACCTGCCACGTCCCTGATTCTACCTGTTGAACTGCCTGAGAATTAAAAAGTTCTGCCAGCTTGATAGTAATTTCTTCGGGTTTCATCTTGTTTTTTCCAGAGAATTTCGTAAAAAAATCCCCCGACAGTTGTCAGGGGACACTTCTAGAAGTATGAAAGATTCGGGATGAAGTGTGAAGTGGCAAGATTGACGATAGTTCTTCGTTATCCTTTGTCCTTCACACTGTAATCGCTAGAGCCATTCAGGAACCATTTCTTCTTTGGTGTTGGTGTTGCGTGAGGGCGTCTCGCGGGTAAATTTCATCTGAATCGAGCGAGTTTGTTCGCCATCGGCTGCCACTGCCATGATCGGGTAGTCGATCAAACCATCTTGGAAGGACATCTGGAAGCGGAAGGTTCCGTCTGGATTCAGTTTAATCGGACGCCCGCCAATGGTTACGGTGGCATCGGGTTCGGTTGCACCGTAGACAATCAATTCAGCATCGGCAACCAACCAGAACTGACGAGGACGAATGGGTGGCATAGAAGCAGACATCCCCATCCCGACTCCGGACATGCCAACACCGGACATGGTTAAGCCAGACATGGTGGGTACAGCCCACATCCCTACCCCAGAGGGGAAGATGTAGGAACTGACGGATTGAGATGGAGCCATCGAGCCGGGAACATGCTGCATTGAACCGTACATAGAACCCGCGACGCGCTGAGCTTCGGCAGATTTTGCCATGCCAAAGATTTCGTCGTAGATGGGGTTGTCGGTATCTGCGGCTTCTGCGGTAACAGGTTGGCGCTTGCTGGGAGGAACCAACTCGTATACCGTCTTACCTTGGAGTTCTTCCTCCCAGTTAACGGTGATGAATTGGTCTTCAATCCAGTCGCTGGGATAAACCGGGGGAACATGGACGGGTGTAGAACGGGCTAGGATTAACCAACGACCATCGGCACAACGATAACCGATATCCACTACGTAGTCGCGATCGCTAACAGGTAAAGGTAAGTACCATTCCCGTGCTAGTTCGTCACAGGGATATTCCTGAATGCTATGGGCGCTTTGGTATTCCAGGTTAATATCGGTGACATCATAAATCCGCAGCGCTAATTGCTGTCCCCCCTGACGCCGCAGATCTTCCTTGTGTTCGTTAGGAATATCCCAGTAGGTATACGCCCATTGAGGATCGCGGGGCATGAGGACGATCCGACTTTCACCATACCCTGCGGGTAAATCAGGTAATCCTTCGTCTACAGATGCTAGATCACCACCGGTGCGATCGTCTTGACCGAGTTCAAATTTAGATGCTTCCACTTCTGGTTGTGCCTCCACTGTGCTGGTTGGACTGAGCGAGATTTTGGTATGTTGGACTTTTTGAATTTCTGCCAGTAACTGCGCCTTACGCATCCGGCTATACCGCGAAATGCCATACTCACTTGCAACTCTACGCAGTTGCCGTAAGGTCATCTCTTCTAAAGGTGGGCGTTCTTTTGCCATGAATATACTCTCCAATGGTTAGGACGGTAGGTTGTATCTCTCCTGATGAATCAAAAAATGGGGATCATAATTTAACAACATCACATTTGATAAAGGTTGATGATTCCTACCGCCTTGGAGTAAGTCAATCTCGGTGACGTATTGCATTCGTCTTTCGTTTGGGCAGGTACAAACTCACGCACGACTTACTCTTTAGGCAGACGTTGGGATTACTCCCGATAACATTTAGCGCCAAGAATCACAGAAATGCTTAAATCAGGATTTCTTTGGGATCGCTTTATTTATCTATGTAGCAGAAAAGCCTTAGGTACGGTCAAGGGGATCAAGACACCAATTTTCAAGAATTGACGAATTTACAAGCTGATCGGGGATCGCAATGTCAGGGTTCCATGACATTTGGGCGACAAGGGGATCGCTTAGGGGAGCAGGGGGAGCAATGTAGAGACGTGCCCTGGCACGTCTGGAAGCTGGGGGAAGATGAGGGAGAAATGTAGAGACGTGCCCTGGCGCACCTGGAAGACGAGGAAGAAGGGAAAAATTATGACAGTTGTAGGGGCGGGTTTTACTACTAACATTTGGTTTTCACCCTGATATCTCTAAACCCGCCCCAATAGAGTGAAAGTCGTCTTTAACAAAGGACAAATGACATAAGACAAATGACATAAGACCTAGAAATTAAAAAACCCCTCCTCTGAGAAATCCTGCTGTTCCAGCCAATCTTGACCCAACTGAATCGTCACATCGGAGGCTAGAGAACCCGTACTCTCGACGCGCACCTCACCAAATCCCAAATCAGCCCTGATAGTCGCAGCGGTGGCTTCGTCTCCTTGTTGGGCGATGATGCGGGTGACGCGCAAGGGTTCTGCCCAGGGTTCGCCGACATAATTATTTCGATAACCTGCTTCTGTTAGGGTACTGATTAGGGATTGAACGGCTTCTGGATTATCGGTACTATCTTGAATCGCCACCCGCAAATAAGCTGGGTCAATATCGGAGAGTTCGCTATAACCTTGATCAAAATGTTGAGCCACCATTTGTCGAATCTGGCGGTGGTTTGGTAACCAGTAACTGACTTCCTTTTCTCCGGTGCCGTTAAACCGACCAGGAACCATTAACATTTGTACGTCAGAACGTTTGCTATTGACAGCAAATCCGATCAGAGCCACCAATTCTTCAACGCTTAAGTTGGTGTCAATGTGAGACTGAATCACCGATAGAATTTTGGGCAGTCGCCCTAATGTTGTGGGATTGAGCGCTTGCTCTATTAATGCCCGCATTAGTATCTGCTGGCGCTGTACTCGACCCACATCCCCATATTTGTCATAGCGAAACCGCAAAAATTGCATTGCCTGATCGCCATTAAGATGCTGTTTGCCTTGCTTAAGGTCAATATAGAGATGTTGAGAGTCATCTTGATATTTCATGTCCTGGGGAACATACACAGTGACGCCACCCAAGGCATCCACGAGCTTTTCCACACCTTGTACATTCACTCGGACATAACGGTCAATCCCTACACCATCAAGGAGTTCACTGGTTGCCTTTGCCGTTAAAGCTGGTCCACCATAGTAATTAGCCGCGTTGATTTTAGTCACACCATACCCTTCAACGTAGGTTTGGGTATCGCGGGGAATGGAGAGAACATTTAATTTTTGGTTATTGGGGTCAAACCGAGCCAAAAGCATAGTGTCGGAGTGCCCATCAAAGGAATTGACCAGTGCATGGTATCCCAAGTCTTCCTCTAGAGGTTGATCCAAGTCAGAACTAAGAACCTTAGTCCCCAAAATCAAAATATTGACAGGTCGCGTCAATTCGGGTAGTCGCATACTATTGCGGGTCATACTACCCTTGTCGCTAAAGATGGCTGCCTCATCAGCATTCAGTTGACTTTGCAGTAAAGGCATACTCGATAGGGAAACAGCAAGCATTGCCCCTGCTGTTGCAGATAACATGGCGACGCCAGTAAAGCCTAACCACAGCCAAAGCCAATGTCCTCGTTTAGCTTTAGTCGGTTTCTTTTTCGGCGGTTGACTCCTCTTTTTCTGTCCTTGGCGGGGTTGTTCGTCGGTTTTTCGAGCTGGCACTTGGTTTCCTCACACACACATAAGCGATCAGGATGGGTTTAAGCAGATGATACACGCCGATGTCCTCATTGCTTACCCTGAGTCTGGTTTAGAGCGTTTGACACAAACACTCATATCAGGTTTTCTCACCGTTTGGGGCAAAACCAGGCAAATACGGCAAAAGATGAGAGCAGTTGATCAACTTCAGGCAAACAGCCCGTCACCATTTTCCTATAACCGGACAACCCAAACGCTAAAATCGTTTACTCGGACAGATGCTTTCGCACTTTTCCTTCCGCCACCTGGCTAATTCCAGGGAGACGGGGTAACTTCCCTTGCCCTAAGCGCACCATGAGCCAAACACTGACTAAAAAATACCCAGAGGTGAGCATAGTATTCATGAATAACAGACGGAAGCTCCAAAACTCGGTGAGCTGCGCCCCTGACAATAATAAAATGTAGCCTACTAGCCAAGCGAAAGCCAAGGTTACGGACAAGCGACTGACGGCTTGCTGTTCTCGCGTTCCTTGACGACGGTAGACTGTCCACAGTGCCGGAAAAAAGCCGATCACGGGCAGCAGGTAGGCAAATAGCTGTAAACGTTGCAGGTTTTGATTGTCCAATCGATCGAGGTGATTCATGGTGCTTTGGTGGTTTAAGGCTGAAACACCTTACAAGGTGGGAATTGTATCATTGGTTATTGGTGCTAAAAAAGGGAATAATATCACAACCGCATACCGGGTGACACAAAAACTTATGGGTATTCAATTCAATTTTATTGTCAAAGTGTTCATTCTCTCCCTTGGTATTTCCCTGGTGATTAAGTACGCCAGTCCTAGTTTACCCCCTATTCCGGTAACGTCCGGGAATGCCCTGATTGCCGTACTCACACCTGCTATCATTTTGGCGATCGCTCTTTTGTGGCGCTTCTGGAAATTTCAAAGCAGAGGTTCGTAGTCAGCACTTTAGTGCTTCCTGATCAACGTAGATCAGGGCGGGTTTAGTCACATCTGGGTGAAACCGAAACGATAGTTGTAAAACCCGCCCCTACACAATTGTGCTTCCTGATCAACGTAGATCAGGGCGGGTTTAGTCACATCTGGGTGAAACCG
>NZ_JBKHHI010000116.1:0-16519 GCF_046539235.1 Coleofasciculus sp. | reverse complement strand
GGGTTTAGGGACTAACTTTGATTGTTGTTCCTAGCTTAGCTACAAAACCCGCCCTCACCTCCGTTCTTGGGCTGGGGCGGGTTTAGTCACATCTGGATGAAGTCAGAAATGATAATAATCAAACCCGCCCCTACACCTGTTCAGATTAGATAATTTTCGCCCTCGCCCGTTCTGAACGTGCCTCAGCACTTTCCATCACATCTGCCATTTTATGCACCATTTCTCCGGGGTAGTTTTCTAACACTTTTGTCGAGAGAGAAACGCGATTTGTCCCTTCATCTAAGTCAATCACGATCGCTTTAATTGATTGACCCACCTCAAACATATCGGTCAATGATTCCACCATGTTTTGGCTGACTTGCTTGATATGCAACAAGCCAGTAATTCCTTCTAATTCGACAAACACACCAAAAGGTCTGATGTTGGAGACAGTACCTTCCACTAACTGTCCGATTTCTAGCATCGAGAAACTTGCAGCGCGAGTAGCTTCCCGTTGGGAAAAGACTAACTTGCTGCGATCGCGATCGGCTTCTAGGATGCTTACGGTTAAACTTTGACCAATCAACGACTCTAAGTTCCCCCGTTGATTCAGGTGCGATCGCGGAATAAATCCTCGCAATCCCTGCCAATCTACCGTCACACCGCCTTTATTCACGCCAGTCACCTGCACCTGTAGGGACTTGCCACTGTCTTGGATTTGCGCCAGTTGATCCCAAATCTTATTGATTTCCAACTGACGCCGTGATAGAGTGATCTGACCTTCAGCATTCTGTTCCCGAATAATCAGAAACTCCAACTCTTCCTGCAATGGCAGTATCTCTGACCAATCTTCTACGGGTGCTACTGACACTTCGCCTCCCGGAACATACGCCAGAGATTTCCCGCCAATATCGACATAAACACCATCTACGTCGTAGCTATGCACTTTGCCTCGCACCACCTGCCCTTGGCTAAATTCGTAGTCATACTCTTCTAGGGCTTTGGCAAAATCTTCCATGGAAAAGGCAGTTTTGCTGGTTTGAGGACGGGTTGATTCTGAAGTCATGAGTATTAATTGTTGAAAAAAATAGATTTGCTATGTCATTTGCCATTGGGGATTATTGATGACAAATAATCGATGACGACTAACTACAGTTCCTGCTGAAATAGCGTCTTCACTTTTTCCCAAGCATCTTTTGCCGCTTGTGGGTTATAGCTGGCACGTTGATCGCAGAAAAATCCATGATCAGCGCCCTCATAGCCAAAGATCTGGTGGGAAATTTGCTGTTTTTTCAGTTCAGCTTCAATCTGGTTAACTTGTTCAGCCGGGATGCTAGCATCGTCCGAACCAAAGAAGAGATGAATGGTTCCGGTAATATCCTGGGTACGGGTAATCGTTGGTTCATCTCCTCCTGGCGTCATCGTGGCAATTCCGGCACCATAGAAAGAGGCTGTGGCTTTGATGTCGGGTAAGATTGCCGCTAGATAGGCGACGTGACCCCCAAAACAGAAGCCGATACAGCCGATCGCATTCGATTTAACGGGTGTTTGCCCCCTTAAGTAATCAATCGCCCCTTGGATGTCACCCAGCAGTTCCTCCGCCTTAGTTTGCGCCTTATACTCCTTGCCGATTTTCAGGTCTTGTTCGGTGTATCCCGTTTCAAAACCGGGGGCTTGGCGTTGATAGAGGGCGGGTGCGATCGCGACGTATCCCTCTTTGGCAATCCGCTGAGTCACGTCTCTGATATGGTCATTCACCCCAAAAATTTCTTGCAACACGACCACCCCTGGTAAAGACTCCTCTCCCACGGGCGTCGCTAAGTAAGCGTCTATTTGTAGAGAGCCGTTTGTAATCTTCACCCAATCGCTTTTGATTTCTCTAGCCGTCATAATTCAGGTTCATGCTGTTGTTCGTCGATCTATCGCAGTCCTCGCTGCTATGGCTTTTGACCTTCTGGTCAACGGTCAAACTTCTGCTTAATTGTAACGCTCACGTCCCCCCAATTCAGCCAATCATTTACGGATTATTATAATTCTATTGGTTTACTTATTATTTTTCAAGGATTTATTGTCTATTTCTGGGGGTGAGCCGACCCTCTAATGATTTGGACAAATATGAATAGGATTTTAGTTGTAAATCTGCTGACTTAAACAAAAAAACTTTGTGGCACTTTGTCATCTGATTCAACTAGACTATTTAATGAACACATATAATTAAGCTAACAGATTACCTGTTTTGTTTTTGACAGGATCGGCAAATTAAATGCACAAGAGCTTAGTCAAGAGGGTATTCTGGGATAAACCGCCAAATGATACATCAGATTAAGAAAATCCCACTTGTTTTAAGGTTTAGCTATGATACATGTTTAGAGAAATGCCTAGGTCAGGACTAGAGGGTCAGGCACCCACCATCCGATCTTCAACTGTACGTTATACTCTTGTGTCTATTGAAGAGCAAGTGCTTGGGAGACTTTATAATGGTTCAGCATCATATCCAGCCCGATAGCGAAATCCCTGCTTCAAAGCAGCTATTCGACCAAATTCAGTTTGCGATCGCATCTCGTCAATATCCACCGGGACATAAATTGCCCAGTACCCGTCAATTAGCGATGGAGACAGGGTTGCATCGGAATACAATTAGTAAAGTATACCGCCAGCTAGAAGAAACCGGACTGGTTGAATCCATCGCCGGATCAGGGATTTATGTGAAAGCCCAGGGTCATGAAGGCGGAACCCAGCGTCAATCTCCAATTCTCCAGCAATATCCACAAGCATCTGGTATTGTTCAGCAGAGTCTGGATGAATTACTCTCTCAAGGGTGTTCCCTCAATGAAGCCCGTGAACTCTTTTTAGCCGAAATTGACTGGCGGTTGCGCTGTAGTGCTAGAGTGCTGGTTACCGTAGAGTCAAGAGATATGGGCGCAGGGGAGTTAATGGTGCAGGAATTGGAATCCGCCCTCGGAATTCCCGTCCAGTTAGTCCCCTTAGAAGAATTAGCACAAACCCTAGAACGCACCAATTCCGGTACAGTCGTCACCAGCCGCTATTTTATCCAAAAAGCCGAAGCGATCGCCGCACCGAAATCTGTGCGGGTGATTCCTGTGGATATCCACGACTATGGACAAGAAATCGAAATTGTTAAAAGTCTTCCCAAAGACAGTTGTCTGGGTTGTGTCAGTCTGAGTGGGGGTATTCTACGGATTGTAGATGTGATTATCCACAGTTTACGTGGGGATGATTTACTCCTGATTACCGCTCAGGTTAGTGATAAATATAAACTTAATGCCTTAGTTCGTAGTGCGCGAACAATTATTAGCGATCAAGCCAGTTATGATACCGTTAAACGGGCAATTCTAGACGCCAGGGATGATCTGATCCGTCCGCCTAAGCTGGTTTGCAGTGAAAATTATATTGGGACAAAATCGATTAATTTACTCAAACGTGAGTTGGGTTTAGGGTAATTAGGGGTTGCTGAATAAGGATTGTGGTGAGGATAGGGAATAGGGAATAGGGAACGGTTGTAGTGCGAGCGTCTCGCTCGCTATTTGAGCGTCTCGCTCGCTATTTTGTATGTTTTTATCTATCAAGTTATCTCAGTGCCATGCCTAAGTTTACCTTTGCCGCTATCTCTCTAGACGATTTAAAATCCTTCATTCACCTCCATGAAGGAATAATCGGCAACTATGAATGGAACCAAACTGATTCTATGAGCGCCCCGTTTTCAAAACTGAATACTCTCGCGAATACGTTGAAAAACTAGAAGCAGAAACGATTCTCAAGCTCCTCAAAAGTATCGTGCAGCGTTCAATGTAATCTTGAGTGATCGTGTTGGATCAAAACCATGCCCTCGAACGAAGCGAAGGGTCAAAACTTAAAAGACTCCACCTTTTAACTTAGATGGAGTCCGAATGCCTGTAAACTAAATGAAGCGGAAATTATAGAACACGGAAGATAAAGGGATAGCGGAAAGATTGATCAGGATTGTTCAACACTTTCACAATCCCGATAATTGGCATAACGATATTCACGATACCCAAAAGACCTAATAGGGGCCAACCGATAAGGACAATTGTCAAGATGCCAAAGATTACGCCGTAAATCCAAAGGTTAATATGAAAGTTCAGCGATTCCTTCGCGTTTTCCTTCACCACTGGATCATCCGATACGAACAAAACGGCAATCGGAATACCGATAGATACTAGCGCCGCGCTAATAAAAATTGATCCATGACAAAGGGCAGATAAAAGCTTGCGTTTGTCGCTATCATAGGTCATGCGACAGACCTCCTTTCCCGAAGGGAAACTAACTTTTCATTCTGACTGTAGCAGGTTCTGTGAACAATACAGGTCGTAAATTCCGTCCTACGGAAGGGGGATATTTCTCTAGTGTCAAGAGGCAGGGGAGACCAAGGAGACAAACAGCCCTAAAATCTTGACAATTATTGTAGTTTATGATTTCAAACTAAGCTCTGGCTGAGGTACTCGTTGCTGTTGGTGCTGCTGAATCGGAATCTCGATCGCGAATTCTGCGCCTTGTCCCGGTGCAGATCGACATTGAAGCTGACCCTGATGTCTCTCGACGACGATTTGATAGCTAATCGATAGTCCTAATCCGGTTCCTTTCCCCACAGGTTTGGTGGTAAAGAAGGGGTCAAAGAGTTGACGCTGAGTTTTCTCAGTTATTCCCGGACCATTATCGATAATTCGGATCGCGACTCGGTTAGGTGCGATCGCTTCAGTCCGAATCCGAATAGTGGGATGATTTTGTCCATTATCCGCTGTTCTTGATTCCTCTAAGGCATCGATCGCATTACTCAATAGATTCATAAACACCTGATTGAGTTGTCCCACGTAGCATTCGACTTTGGGTAAGTCTCCGTACTCTTTAATAATTTGAATTTCCGCATATCCTGGTTTTGCCTTGAGTTGATTTTGTAGAATCAGCAACGTACCTTCTAACCCTTCATGCAAATCTACTACTTTCACCTCAGCTTGATCCATCCGGGCAAAGTTACGCAACGACAGCACAATCTGACGAATCCGCTTGGTTCCCACTTCCATTGATTCGAGTAGGTTAGGTAAGTCGTCTTGCACAAATGCTAAATCCATCTGTTCCGCCATCGTTTGAATTTCCGGGGCGGGTTGGGGATAGTGCTTATCGTAGAGGGAAACTAATTTCAGTAAATCTAGAGCATAATTTTTAGCATGTACCAAATTCCCGACAATAAAATTAACTGGATTATTAATTTCATGGGCTAACCCGGCGACGAGTTGTCCCAAACTGGACATTTTCTCCGTATGAACTAATTGGGCTTGGGCATGTTTCAAGTCACACAACGCCTTTTCTAAGAGGGTGGCTTTTTGCTGAATTTCATCCTGCGATCGCCGCAATGCCACTTCGGTTTGCTGGCGTTCTCGAATTTCAGCTTCTAAACGCTTATTGGCGGCTTCAAGTTCCACCGCACTGGCAACATCAAAGGCTTTGGGCATTAATGGGATTAATTCTAAAGCAGTATAGACGGAAATTAACGCTGTGATCGCTTTGATTAATCCAAATAGCCAATAATCGGGATGCCAAATCGTCCAAATTGCCATAGCATGAGTAATACCGCAGGCAATGATAAAAGCGGCAAACATGAGAAAGACCCGGGAAAATGGCAAATTCCGTCGCTGGCAAACAAAATAGATTAAGGTTAAGGGAATTGAGGCATAAGCCAGGGCAATGAACCCATCGGATAACAGATGTAGCCAGACTAAACCGGGCTTCCACAGGTAGCAGCTGCCATGAGGCATGAAAAGTGGGGCAGTCAAACTGTGCGTGATTAACGACTGCATAATGTCTCCTTCTAATTAATACTCAACTCTTATCTGGTCATATTAAAACGGTTTGAGGGGACTCAATCAGTGATCCGTGAAGCCTTGCATCATGACTCAGCGTCCTAGCGTGACACAACTACAATAGTGGAAGGGATTTTACGATCAAGTCGGGCATCATCCTTTGCTCCCCTAAAGTTTCCGGGCGTAAGCGTCATCTATAAAATTAGGTGGGCTACACCAGTACAGTGGGAAATTGAACTCACGAGTCAGATGATAACTCCTCATACTCATGCTGTTAACCTTTGAACCTGAAGGAATTGGATTGACTCAAAAGGCGCTGATTTCAGTATTCCCCAGAATTAGCAGAAATTACACCTTCTAGGGTTATAACCTACGGGTTTAATTTTGATAAAAAAAGCTTGACGATTTATGACTTAGGATATAGAAAATACTAAGTCAAGCCAACCGACCCAGAAGCTCAACTTCTATAATGGAAGGCTGAGTGTTCCGTAATTAGGCGTTTTGAATGTCCACTGAACTTAAGGCTGAACTGCAAACGGCGGTTGAACACCGACGGAATTTTGCGATTATTTCCCACCCAGACGCGGGGAAGACGACGCTGACGGAGAAGCTGTTGCTATATGGAGGTGCGATTCACGAAGCTGGGGCGGTAAAAGCACGACGGGCGCAGCGTAAGGCAACGTCAGACTGGATGGCGATGGAACAACAACGGGGAATTTCGATTACCTCGACGGTGTTGCAGTTTGAGTATAAGAATCGCCAGATTAATTTGCTGGACACGCCGGGACACCAAGATTTTAGTGAAGATACCTATCGCACATTGGCGGCGGCGGATAATGCGGTGATGCTGGTGGATTCGGCGAAGGGTTTGGAACCACAGACGCGCAAGTTATTTGAAGTCTGTCGGATGCGATCGCTGCCGATTTTCACATTTATGAATAAAATGGATCGTCCGGCGCGGGAACCCTTGGAACTGTTGGATGAAATTGAGCAGGAGTTAGGATTACAGACGTATGCCGTGAATTGGCCCATTGGTATGGGCGATCGGTTTAAGGGGGTGTTTGACCGCCGTCTGCGGCAAATTCACTTATTTGAACGCACGGCACATGGGAGTAGGGAAGCGGGAGATACGGTTCTCGATTTGGGGGATTCCCGGATTGAAAAATTGCTGGATCAAGATCTTTATTATCAGTTGAAAGAAGAGTTGGAACTGATTGAGGAGATTGGACCTGATTTAGATTTAGAGTGGGTGCATCAGGGTCAGATGACGCCTGTATTCTTTGGCAGTGCTATGACCAATTTTGGCGTCAAGCTATTTTTGGATGCCTTTTTAGAGTACGCCATGCAACCGGAAGCCTATAAGTCTACTGAGGGTGAAATGCCGCCCACCTATCCCGACTTCAGCGGATTTGTATTTAAGCTGCAAGCGAATATGGACCCCAAGCACCGGGATAGGGTGGCATTTGTCCGGGTTTGTACAGGTCGATTTGAAAAAGACATGACTGTGAGTCATGCGCGGACTGGTAAAACGGTACGGTTGTCAAGACCCCAGAAACTATTTGCCCAAGGCAGGGAATCTTTGGATGTGGCATATCCAGGGGATGTGATTGGGTTAAATAATCCAGGGATGTTTGCGATCGGGGATACGATTTACAATGGCAAGCGTTTGGAGTATGAAGGGATTCCTTGCTTTTCTCCGGAATTATTTGCCTATTTAAAAAATCCCAATCCCTCTAAATTTAAGCAATTCCACAAAGGGGTAATTGAGTTACGGGAAGAGGGGGCGATACAGATTATGTACTCTGTAGATGAATCCAAACGCGACCCAATTTTAGCCGCCGTGGGACAGTTGCAATTTGAGGTGGTACAGTTCCGTTTACAGAATGAATATGGCGTCGAAACGTTATTGGATATGTTGCCCTATAGTGTTGCCCGTTGGGTAGCGGGGGGGTGGCAAGCCTTAGAGAAAGCGGGACGGCTATTTAACACGGCGGTGGTGAAAGATAACTGGGGGCGTCCAGTTTTGTTGTTTAAGAATGAGTGGAATTTACAACAGGTGATTGGGGATCATCCAGAGTTGCAGTTGAATGCGACAGCGCCTGTGACATCGGGACAGGAACCTGATTCGTTGTGACCTCTCCCCTAACCCCTCTCCGGCGAGGAGAGGGGAATAAAGAAAAAACTGATGGCGAATGGAATGGACGTTACCGTCCCGCTTCGCTAACACAGCTACACAAACCAAGTCCGCCTGCGCGGACTGATGTTGAGACTGAGTTGACTGAAATAACGACAACATGGTCACAATTGACAGCCCAGCAATTCTTTTCCGGATACAGCGAGGCAGATGCTATCTATGACAACGTTATGTGAGTTATAATTTAAGCTGAAATTACGATGGTTTATTTTGTGGCGAAAACGGGTTGATGTACTTACCGGAGTCCGAGCGTGTAATTTATGAACGCAATCCCCTTATTCAGGTTGCGTGCCAATTGCGGTTCCCACCCATACTTAAGATTTCTCGCCAAGAGCCAGTGGATTTTCAGGATGAGATCAGGTTTCAGTACCCACTCTTCGAGAGTACACAGCCGCAGGTTCCATCTGAAATCTCTCAAGCCATTCAAAAATTTGGTTTACCCCTATTGAGCGATATATCCTATAGTTTTAAATCTGAAGACCAGATATGGCACTTATGTATTAGCAAAGATTTTATTACTCTAAGTACATCTGCATACGAGAGGTACGAACATTTCCAAAAACGTTTTCGAGAAGCGGTTGAACTTTTTGAGAGAATATATACACCATCTTTCGCTTTTCTCAAGATAATCTGTCTACTATTCCAGCTAGCCCGGTTAAAGGTAAATTGAAATCTGCTCACGTTAGACCACCTATTGTTGTGGAACCATAGCTTGTCTAACAATATTTGATGCATGAAGAAACAAGCTATTTCAGATGTCCTCATGCTCCTGACCCATCTCGGTAAATCCGCTACGATCAATAAAATAGTAGTTTTGCGATCGCACGATGCCTTCCCCCTTTTCCTGGGATGAATCCATACCTGGAAACTCCCCAACTATGGTCAGAATTTCATAGTCGGCTAATTGTCGAGATCGCAGATGCACTCAACCCTCAAATCCTGCCGAAATATAGGGCGGCGGTTGAACGTCACATTATCGTATCCTGATTAGTCAGGCTGATCAGCGTCCTCGTGCTAATTTATATTCTTTATCCTTGCCAACTCCAATTCCTATTTTGAAAATTCCTCTTCGTAAAGGAGAGAATGAACCGACACTCGATTTACAACGTTTAATTCACGAGGTATATGATCGCGCGGGTTTTGCCTTTGTCATTGATTACAATCGTCGGCTTTCCCCGCGTCTTACTCAAGCCGATCAAACTTGGTTGACGGAACATCTAAAATCCCAGGATTTGATCAACTTATCGGATTCCTAACGTTTCACAGGAAGTCTAGAAACCTGCGTCGGGGCGGGTTTAGTTAAAGAAAGGGTGCAACCGAAAAGATAGTTGTAGAGACGTTGCATGCAACGTCTCTACTAAAAAGGCAAAATAAAGATGAATGATACCAAATCCGGGTTAACTACCCCCCTTATAACCCAGTCCGCGCAGGCGGACTTTGTTTGTTTAGCAGCGATTTCAATCGCCATGGTAAAACAATCGCCATGGCAAAAGGGGATTCTTATTCAACAAATCATAATTAACCCGATAGACCAACCACTTCCCCCGAACCTTCAACCACTTCCCCAATCCGATAAGCCGTAACACCTTGAGATTCAAACCAGCGACAAGTTTTTTCGGCTTGAACAGATGACACCAACACCACAAACCCAATCCCCATATTGAACGTATTAAACATCTCCTCCCGACTCACTTGACCCGCCTCAGCTAACCATTGAAAAATAGGTAAAATCTCCCAGCTATTCGGCTCAATCTGCACCGATTGCCCTTGACCTAAACACCGGGGTAAATTCTCTGGTAAACCGCCACCCGTAATGTGAGCCATTCCATGAATTTCAATTCCAGCCTGTAGCGCATCTAGAATCGGTTTCACGTAAATTTGAGTCGGTGTCAGCAACAGGTCTCCTAAACGTTGACCCCCTAGTAAATCGGGACAGGTATCCCAACTTAAGGGAGAATCCTGGTTAATTGAATCGCTAACAATTTTGCGGACTAAACTAAACCCATTACTGTGAATCCCCTGACTGGCTAAACCAATCGCCACATCTCCCAATTGCACCTGAGAACCGTCTAAAATTTCGCTTTTTTCCACAATTCCCACGCCAAACCCAGCAATGTCATACTCTCCCGGTTGATAAAAACCGGGCATTTCTGCGGTTTCTCCTCCCAACAACGCGCAGCCAGCCTGACGACATCCCTGAGCGATACCCGCTACCACCTGCGTGAGTTGTGCTTGATTCAGTTTTCCTGTGGCTAAATAGTCCAAAAAAAATAGGGGTTGTGCGCCAGATGTCAAGACATCGTTGACACACATGGCAACTAAGTCAATACCAACGGTGTCATGACGATTCAACTCGTGAGCCAGTTTCAGCTTTGTCCCCACTCCATCGGTACCCGACACTAAAACGGGTTCGCGATATCCCATCGGTAACTGGAAACAACCATTAAAGCCACCGAGTCCCCCTAAAACTTCGGGTCGATGGGTGCTTTGGACTAGCCCTCTAATCTGCTGTACAAACGCTCGACCTGCTTCGATATCAACACCAGCTTCTCGATAATCCATGGGATAGCATTAGGAATGAAAGAATTTTTCTAAATGTAGGGGCGGATTTCACTATTATCATTTTTTTCCGCCCCGATGTGACTCAACCCGTTCCCACCGAGGAATGTAGGGGCGGGTTTTACTATTATCGTTTTTTTCCCACCTTGATGTGACTAAACCCGCCCCAACCAAAGTTGTGAGGGTGTCCTTTGTTTTCCTCCCTCGGATATTTTACAGGTTGATCCCGGCAAAGCCTAGAGTAAAAGCACGACATCTTCCCTGCTGATGGTGGTTCAACTGTGATTAAGCTGTTGGGCATTTAAACCTTAATGTCAAGAATGGCTCCCATCCTTGGTGTGCGTTTAGCGAAGCCATGCCGCAGGCTTTAGCGAAGCCATGCCGCAGGCTTTGCATCTTGTTTGCTACTAATACCCCATTTAAATGCATGAGAGCTTACACCAAGCAACGCTCTAGAAGGGCGGGTTTATTACAGTTATCGGTTTTTGCCAAAACGTTATCGGTAAAACCCGCCCCTACAGCATTGATGGAAAACCTTCGCCGCGACGGTCGAGGTTTGTTGTCTCTATTGTAAAGTTTTGTTAAAAAACTCATAAATTCCCTGAGAGGGGTAAAAGGGGAAAATCCTTGACCTATCAAGCTTTAGAGCAAATTATATGATATCGCACTTTGGAAAATCTTATGGCTGATTCCCAAAAATCACTGATCCCCAAACCCAAAACTTCGTGTTAGTCTGTGTCAGTTCCATAAAAATAGGGCGAAATCGAAATGAGTATGAGTTGCAGCAGATTTTTCTTAATTCTCTTGCATCACCACCCATAACCCTAAACGTAGAATTCCAGAGGCTTTTAATCATAGGCTTATGAATCAGCGAATTTTGAGTGGTCTCACTGTTACCTTCTTAACCACAGCCCTCAGCACAGTGATATCCCATCCGGCTAACCAAGCTCAGGCAGTTGACCAAGGTTCTGAGGGCAATTTGACTCCCGCTCAAGCGCTACAATCTCCGCAAACAACTCCCTCCACCTCCTCTCAACCAACCCCTCAGCCGCCAGAGGTGGTAAAAGTGGGAGAATTTCAATCCCCAACGGCTCAAGTTGGGGAAGCAGAAGAAATCATTGCTAAAATTCATGCCTATTCACTTGATGGGCGTCAGGCGGCTACTCTTTATGTACGCGACATCCCTGTCCTGACGTTCTTAGGTTCTCCGGCAATTGCCAATAATGACACCAAAGTGGGAGAAGTGGCTCTGGGAGATGACTCTGAACCAGAGTATTCCTCATCCAAAACGGCGTCTGACTATCAATCTATTCAGGTAGATCAACTGGACAACACCGCCTCGCCCAGTGTCACCTTGACCAGTAATGCCAATCCAGATGATGCCCTATGGCGGGCGACGGCGGTTGCGGCTCAACTCAATCAACTGCATCGGGATAAGATTAATGCAGACGCGATCGCAGTTCGTTGGAATCAAGAGTGTAACTGCTACAGCATCCAGGTAAACGACCAGGAGTTGGTGCAAGTTAACGAAAACACCATCCTGCCCGATACCACCCAAAACCTAGCCGAAGATGCCCTGCAAGCCACCAACAGACTGCGACGCTTGATGGGTAATGCTCCCCCCATACGCGAAATTGAAGGGAAACCCAAAGCTCAAACCCTCGCCCAAGTCGCCCTGGGTCCAGTACGCTTCCAGGTTAAGGGTATTGCCTCCTGGTATGGTCCAGGCTTTCACGGCAACCGCAGCGCCAGTGGTGAGCGATTCAATCAAAATGCCCTAACCGCCGCTCATCGCAGCTTACCCTTTGGTACTAACGTGCGAGTCACCAACTTAAATAATGGTCGTTCCGTTATCGTGCGGATTAATGACCGAGGACCCTATATCAGAGGGCGAGTCATTGACCTTTCCGCCGCCGCCGCCAGAGTCCTAGGATTGATTAGGACGGGTGTGGCACCTGTACGGATTGAGGTTTTAGATAACTACTACTAGGAGATAGTTTTGATTGTGTCTGAGAGGAGAGGGCGACCCGACCCAATTGAGTGAACTGGAGTTGTTCATTAGTGCAAGCGGGTCGCCCCGACAAAGTTCATAAATTCTTGGACGAATGACAAAGGACAAATGACCAATGACCAATGACCAATGACCAATGACAAAATTGCTAACATCGATCTAAGATCCAACCACTAAACTCTCATGCGTCTGTTTACGACAATCGCGGGATTGCGCTGCCACTTAGAACGTCATCGAACCCAAAAAACTGTCGGTTTAGTGCCGACGATGGGGGCGTTGCACCCCGGTCATCTGAGCTTAATCGAGCGGGCAAGACGCGAAAATGCTATTGTTGTTGTCAGCATTTTTGTCAATCCACTCCAGTTTGGACCAGGGGAAGATTTGCAGCAATACCCGCGTCAGTTGGAGCAGGATCAACGCTTTTGTGAACAAGCGGGAGTTGATGTGATTTTTGCGCCCACAGCCGTGGAGTTGTATGGCGATGACCCATCGGATTCAGACACCCTGGCGGAGTTCACTCAAGTTACACCACCACCAGCGATGACCTCTATTTTATGTGGTCATTCCCGTCCAGGTCACTTTCAGGGAGTGGCGACGGTGGTGACGAAGTTATTAAATTTAGTTCAACCCGATCGCGCTTATTTTGGTCAAAAGGATGCTCAACAATTGGCGATTATTCGCCGCTTGGTTACAGATCTAAATTTGCCTGTCACTATCATATCTTGTCCGATCGCCCGTGAGCCGTCAGGTCTTGCCTATAGTTCTCGGAATCAGTATTTGACGCCAGCACAAAAGGCACAAGCTCCGATTCTCTACAAGGGTTTACAAAATGCCCAAAATGTGTTTAAAACTGGGGAGCGCGATCGCACGTCCTTAATTGCCGCTGTTACCTCAGAACTCAGCTTGATAGAGGAGATTCAAGTTGAGTACATTGAATTAGTTCATCCCACGACTCTGACACCCCTAGAGGAAGTGGAAGACCAAGGATTACTCGCGATCGCGGCTCGTCTGGGTTCAACTCGTTTAATTGATAATATTCTGCTGCGAAATCGCCGACCGATTATTGCTATTGATGGACCTGCGGGAGCGGGTAAATCCACCGTGACTAGGTTAGTGGCGCAGCAATTAGGCTTAATGTATCTGGACACAGGAGCCATGTATCGGGCGGTGACATGGCGAGTGCTGCAAGCCGGAATTGATTTGAGCGATGAACCTGCGATCGCGGAATTGGTGAGTCAATGTCAAATTTCCCTGATCAGTAGTGGTTCCCAACCCCAAAGCCTGAGGGTGTGGATTGATGGCAAAGAAGTCACCCAGGCGATTCGCTCCTTAGAGGTTACCGCCAATGTATCTCTTGTCGCGGCGCTTCCGGTTGTGCGTCACGAATTAGTCAAACAGCAGCAGCGCTGGGCGTCTAAGGGTGGTGTTGTCGCTGAAGGGCGAGATATCGGGACTCATGTTTTCCCCGATGCTGAACTGAAAATTTTTCTCACCGCCTCGGTTCAAGAACGGGCACGCCGACGCCTGCAAGATCTCCAAGACGAAGACCAAGGTACTGTCAGTTTAGAACAGCTAGAGGCAGATATTCAATTACGAGATCAGCGTGACAGCACTCGCACCTTAGCTCCCCTGCACCAAGCCGCCGACGCGATTGAAATCAATACGGATGGATTAACAATTCCTGAAGTTACGGATAGAATTATTAGTGAATACCACAAAAAAACATTATTGTCAACTAACAAATAAAAGCTTGCCTCAAAAAATTACCCTTCTACCCTGCTTCTACGTTTCTAACTTTTAACTTCCGAAACCTGCTGTCTTCTGCTACACCCACTACTCACAAAAACTGATCCTTTATCCCGGATATACTGCCATTTGCGTCGTAACTAACAAAAGAATCATTAACACTAAGGCGTATTTCGGTATCCAGTTGCCCTACAGCGAACTGAATATCGCCCGAAATGGTTGCGTTTAGCGATTGAGACACAGGGTTTAGCATCAGAATTGATCAAGCGGGTTGATCTACGCTTAGACATTTATGTCTGGCGATAGATTAACCCGCCGCTTGGATTATTCTGCAACAAGAATGATCCAAACATTGCTGATCTGCTAAACAACCATGACGTGCCGCCTGTGTATGCAGAGGAGTGAAGGAGACGTAAGGTGGCAAACCCTTGTCAGTTAGTTTGGCAGTACAGATTATCCATTAGTTTAATCGCTGCCACACTTGGTTTTATTGCAAGTTTGACTGTATCCGTTGCTCGTTCAGTTAATCCAAAACTAGCGATCCCTAGTCCAAATCTGAACCAACAAGAACGATCAAAATCCCAGAGTTTGCAAATCAAGGGCTTACTTGGAGAGGAACAAGACATCTATGAAAAAATGCTGACTCACTTAGCAGAGGAAGAAGCCAAGCGCTTAACCTTTTCCGTACCCGTCGAATTTCAAGGCAAAACCATTCATTCCCTTGTCCTCAACGATAAAGTGAAAGTGATTGCCCTTACGTTTGATGATGGACCTTCATCGCAGACAACCCCCCAAGTTTTAGACATTCTCAAACGAGAAAATATCAAAGCCACCTTTTTTGTTGTCGGTAAGACGGTTAAGAATCATCCCCAGCTTATGAAACAAATTGTGGCTGAAGGTCATGCCATTGGTAACCATACTTGGAATCATCACTATCATCAGTACAGTCCATCAGGGGCAGCGCATGAATTGGAGACAACCGCCCAGTTAATTCATCAACTCACTGGCGTCAAAACGGCGTTATTTAGACCGCCTGCTGGCATTTTACATAACGGCTTAGTCAGCTATGCTCAACAAAAAAAGTATGCCGTAATTATGTGGTCAGCCGATACAAAAGATTGGCAGAGTCATCGGATAACTGTGCCAAAATTAATCAATAACGCCCTGGAAGACGCGCAACCGGGTGGTATTATTTTACTGCACGATGGTGGTGGCGATCGCTCTAAAACAGTGGAAGCTTTACCGAAGTTAATTACTGAACTCAAACAGCGTGGTTATCAATTTGTCACCGTGCCAGAATTATTGGATATGTCAGATTGATACTAAGTCGCGTTCTATCATGTCTAGGAATAGCCAAGCGTGAAGCTTTTACGCTTGGCTCAATCCCCTATCTTTCATATAACTTAACAGCCAATTGGCAGCCGTGGCTCGACGAGTCTGTCTCGGACCAAATTCGCCGATTTTATAGCCTTTAAATCCTAACTGTTCTTTCAATAACTGTTTATTTTCCTTGGGGATTGAACGAGTGAGTTTAGTGGTGGCGGGACGACTCTCGATAAAGTTGGGTGGTTCCGGATAGTCTTGTTGCCATTCCGGAGGTAAATTTGTACAGTCCCATTGGCTTGTTTCTGGGTCATAGCGATACCCCAAATAGTGCCAGACTAGTTGATTTACGGTATCATCATTCAGCTCTTCGTTCAGGATTTGCCAAAGGGTTTCGGTATTGAGTGGAGGTAGTTGAGACATGAGTTTAATAGTTTTGAGTTTTGGGTTTTGAATCTGTAGGGGCGGGTTTGACGACTATCCTTTCTGGGCTTACCCAAATGCGACTAAACCCGCCCCGACTTGACCCTTCGCTTTTCGGGTATAGTTTTGAGTGGCTATTTGGCGCTAGCTATTGATGATAATGTTACCTCAAAACCTGTTCTTCTGGAGTCGGATATTGTTGAGTGTAGAGAAATAACCGGGTACGTCTGGTGGTGAGTTAATCCTAAGCAGAAGGTTTGGCTAACAGAACTTATCTGTGCCTGATACCGATTTTGCCAACAAGGTAGAATACAAGAGATGCACTCCCACGGAAGGGGGATCTCCAAAGGGGGACGGAAGGGGGATCTGAAGGGGGACTTTGATCTACTGTACTTTAAGTAGGTGGGGACAATTAAAGTTAACGGTGGGGAACTCGCTTTCGCGAGA
>NZ_JBKHHI010000115.1:0-16630 GCF_046539235.1 Coleofasciculus sp. | reverse complement strand
TCTCTTGGCGGCTGGGAACTTTATTAAGTTTTTTTGCAGATTGCTGTCGAATGAGGACGAAAATAGCAATAAATTGGTAACAAATATAACGGACGTTTCATGAGTTACCCATTACTGATTAACCCTTATAAAAGGCACAGCTTCAGTTGCTGACCAAACTTATGCAGGACGGAGGAATCTCCAAAAAAAGTATCCAATACTACAAAATATAGGTTAATGTTTCTCTTTTACTCCCCTGCCCACCATAGCGCCATGGCACGTTTCTACATTGCTCCCCCTGCTCCCCTGCTCTTGAGCGGTACAGGTACAAGGATGGACTCGATAGTCTAGGACATCGGTCAAGAAACCGGGTTTCTTTGGGTGAAAGCTGGATATTTCGTTGTCATCCTCACGAGAAACCCGGTTTCTCGGAATACTTGACCGACGCTCTAGCGTTTAGACAGTCGCTGAATTCAACTATTATGCTGGAATAAAGCATCTGTGTTGGCTATCGTGGCGCATTCTGTTACTCGATAGAGCTAGCTCGGCGTTAACCCGACTGTGTGATGGGGTAGCCGATGACAGAGGGTTGGTTGATCTGTCCTCCGGCTGGCTTGTCGTTCAATGTGTGTGGCAATACGCTACTGAAGTCGCTAGGCTATTACCAACACTGAGTTTTTTGCTCCTGATTCCTGCTCCTGTCCGGACGCTTCTTGCCCAAGGAAGGACGTTCTAAGGGAAAGCGTCTCACCTACCCTAACCTTCAACCTTTTGATCCATGACTGACGACCAACGATGAAAAAAATTTTAGTGGTTGATGATGATAGAACATTACGCATTACTTTGACACGCGCCCTGGAAAATATGGGATATCAGGTTCAACAGGTGAGTTCTGGGGCAGAAGCTTTGGAGGCTTGTGTCAAAAATCCACCCGACTTGGTGGTTTCTGATGTGATGATGCCAGAGATGGATGGAATAGAATTTTGCCGTCGTCTGAGGGCGACTCCATCCGGTCAACTGATGCCTTTTATTTTTCTATCAGGCAAAGGAGAACTAGAAGACCGGATTCACGGTCACTCTATCGGCGCGGATGATTATCTGATTAAGCCTGTTAATCCCAGAGAATTAGCGGCTAAAATCGAGGCTCAGCTTGAGAGAACCCGTCGTATCCATGCTCTGATTGTTCAGTTGATGCAGCTTAATGCCAGTTCTGCTGTCACGGAGTTAGCGAACCAAGCCAAAACCGCTCAAGCGACCGAGGTTTCAGCACCCCAGGAAGAAGAAACTGTCACCCCTACGCCTTTACCGTTGACACCTGCAGAAGAACGAGTGTTTTGGGAAGTGATTCAAGGATTGACGAATAAACAAATCAGCAATCGCTTGTTTATCAGTCCGCGTACTGTTCAAACTCACCTGAGTAGTATTCTAAATAAGTTAAAGCTGGGGAACCGCGCTCAGCTTATTCGTTTTGCCTATGAAAATGGTTATCAACCTCCGAGCAATGGTTAGGAAGGCGGGGGAGATGGGGGAGATGGGGAAGCAGGGGAAGCTTGTAGAGACGTAGCATGCTACGTCTGGGAGATGGGGGAGATGGGGGACGCGGTTTTTAGATCAGCGTTCTCAATTAATCTTGTCAATTTTCGAGTCTAAGGCGTTCAAGCGAGCCACTTTGCCTAGACAATAGGATCAGTTGCCGCAACTTCAAACACGTCGCTTCATGATAGACCAAACGACTACCTCTGTACCCGAAACCTCTAACCAGCTTGCCGAGTTGACTAGCCAACTCGAGTCGAGTTCTGAGAAAAAACAACTTCAGCTCATTCCAGAACTGGTGAATCAGGGTGATGCTGGTTTAGATGTTTTGATAGACTTTCTGCAAGCGCAATCCTCAACCCCTCCCAGTCTCAGTGTCGGTTTGGCATACCAAGCCCTTTATCAGGCAAAGACTGCCAAAACTGAGGAGTTCCTACAAAACCATTTTCCGACCGGAATTGTTCCCCTGTTGTCTGAACGGGATATTGACTACACCCCTCTACAACAGTTACTTGCCCAGCAAGAGTTTCAGGCAGCGGATAGGTTGACATTAGAGAAACTTTGTGAGTTGGCTGGGTCTGCTGCTCTACAGCGTAAATGGTTGTACTTTTCCGAAGTGGAGAAGTTCCCGATTACTGATTTACAGACAATTAATACCCTGTGGGTGATTCACTCTCAAGGTAAATTTGGATTTTCTGTGCAGCGGGAACTTTGGCTTGCTGTGGGTAAAAACTGGGAAAAACTGTGGCCCAAAATTGGCTGGAAGTCCGGGAATACCTGGACTCGATACCCCAATGAGTTTACCTGGGATCTCAGCGCCCCGAAAGGTCATCTGCCGCTTTCTAATCAGCTACGCGGTGTCCGGGTTATTGCCACGTTGCTGTCTCATCCGGCGTGGTTAAGCTAAAGTTGGTCATTTGTCATTGGTCATTGGTCATTGGTCATTGGTCATTTGGCATTTGTGGTAATTTAACGGCTAGGTCGGGGCGGGTTTAGTTACATTCGGGTGACCACAAATGATAGTGGTGAAACCCGCCCCTACAGGTTTCTGATCTCCCTCAATTGACGATCGCGGATTGGGGTTCAATTTTTCCCGACACCCGACACCCGACACCCTAATCAGGGTAGCCAGTGGGGGAGGAATCCTGGTAATAATGGCTCAGGTTGGAGTTGTACGGGTGTTTCTGAGGTTATAGATTCGTCTAAGGGCAATAGCCAAAGACGCCCGGTGGCGATCGCCTGTCCTTCGTTGTTCCTTAAACTATCAATGGCTGAAGCGGGTCGGGTGGCGACCTGATCGAATAATAAGGCTAAACCATCTGGGGATAAACTCAGTTGAATATCACGCTGTTCTGGCAGAACTACTAAGGGTTGTATTCGACTCTCCTCACTATCGGGTTCGGCGTCGATATTAACGGCGGCGATAAATGGTTCCTCGCGATACTCTTGCCCTTGAATCAGTTGCGTCAGGAGACAATAGAGGGTTTCCTGATTGGGGGCGAACTCACAGTTGATAATCGAACCCGTTGTGCGGAGGAGTTCTTCCTCAGTTCCCTGATTATTTACCAAAAACAGCGATCGCGTATAGTCGGTATTAAATTTCACCATTGTCGCTGCTGCACCATCGCTGGCAAAGCTGAGAACTTGACCAAATTTGGGTAGAAAGTCTAGGGGTTCGGCGTCGGTGTGTAACGGCAGAATCGCTACCCCTTGTCCTTGCGCTACGGCTAATGAGGCACTATCTGGGGCAATTAAAAATTCCCCACCGGGCTGATTCTCTAAGGGTTGGGGTTCGCCATCAGCGGGGATCATCCACAGACCAAAGTCCGCCGGATCTTCTCGATTCACTCGCTGTACCACAATGATTTGCCCGTCTCTGGATAAGTCAAATTGCAGATTTTGATAGTTTTCGCTATCTAACACCAAATCCAGCTTCCCAGGGGTTTGCTGAGCCGGAGAACGCTGATCTGGAGAGGGAAACGACAGTCCTGTGGTTACGGTGTACAGTTGGGCGGTGAGTAAACCTTTTGCCTGATTTTGGCGATCATTGGCAGAAAATAAAATGCGATCGCTCCCCGGATAGGGCTGAAAGTCCAGTACCACCAGATCAGCAGGTGTCAGCAGCGTTTTTTGCTGTCGAGTGAGATTATAGAGAATTAACCGCCCCTGTTCCTCCCCTTCGACGCCAATATAAGCAAAGGAGTGATCGCGACTGTGAAAGGTTGCCTGAAACGGTTCCATAACGGTACCTTCTTCTTCCACCCCCGGTATTTTCTCCTTTGCCCCCTGAAGCTGAACCTGATAGTCATTGCCATAGGGAATCGGTGAAAGCAACGTATACGCCATTTTCCGCCCCGCCCAGCTAACTTTTCCCTCAATTGGCGGCACATCTGAGGCACTCACCTCCCCTGAAGGCAAAACTGGCGTGATTTTTAGATTTGCTTCTACGCTGGCGTGGTTCATCGGACGGCTAAAGGTTACAATAAACGCCGTATCCTCGGCACTGACGTATTTGTCCTGCCAACTGAAATCCCGAACTCTAGGTCGAGTGGTATCGCCTGTCAATAGCACGATGCCAATAAACAGACTCAGCACTACCATGATGATCAAAGCCAGACGATCAATGGGTTGGAGAAATTTTTTAGATGGTAAGGTTGGAGCAGTCATTTCAACGATCACACCTTTTGCTCTAGCATTCTAGTCTAAATCTCCCTCCAGACAGTAGCTCTACAGGGTGCAGGCTTTCTCTACTGACTCTTGTCCGGGTGACATCCTCCCCCACCAAACAAGTTATGGTGGGGGCTTCCAAGAATCACTTCTTGGGTTTCCTGGTTACTCTCTTGCGAGATTTCGACACTTGCCTAGACTGAGTTACCTCAGCCCCCGGTAGCTCGTCTGCACAGGCGCTTTCGATTCCCGTCTGTCCAACGGTACTAATGAGCTTAATTCCTCGGTTTCTTATATTCTGACCTGCGGCTACATCCCTATCAGTTTTATATCCACAATGAGGACAATCATGGATTCTCACGCTCAGGTCTTTTTTGACCTCACCATTACATTCAGGACATTCTTGAGAAGTCCCTCTAGCATCAACTTCACCGAAAAACTTTCCACGCTTCCAGCACACGTACTTAACGATGCTTCTGAATTGCCCAAAAGCAGCATCAAGCATCTGTTTCCCAAACATTCCCTTGGCACTGGTGCGGTAATCGAGATCTTCGATGAAGACCATATCTCCAGTATCGCAAAGAGCATGAGCTTGCTTGTAGTGGAAGTCCTTCCTCGTGTTGTCAATTTTGTGGTGAAGTCGGGCAACTTTAAGGCGCTGTTTCTCGTAATTCTTAGACCGCTTCTGTTTCCTAGAAAGCCTGCGTTGCAGCAATTTCAGCTCACTTTGCCGACTCTTAAGAAACTTAGGCGGCTTTACGAGAACGCCATCACTAGTTGCCAAAAACTTCTCCAGCCCAATATCAACTCCAATGGGATAACCGTGAGGAACTGGGTCGGGAACAGTCACATCACATTGCAGGGAGATAGATGCATACCATCGGTCAGCTTTCCTCAGGATTCGTATTTGCTTGACCACAAACCCAGTTGGGATAGGTCGATGCAAGTTGATGGGAATCGCTCCAATCTTGGGCAGCAAGACGTGCGAATTCGTTACTGGATTTTCCTTGAATTGGGGAAACAGCAACGACTTGAACTGTCCATACTTCTTGAATCTAGGAAAGCCAAACCCTCTTTTCTGAAAGTACTCCCAGCCTTTGTGCAACTGCTTAATTGCTTGCTGAAGAACTTGAGAAGGGACTTCGCTCAATCTGGGAAATTCCTTCTTCGCTCGTGGCAAATTATTAAGCTGCTGAATTTCACTCGGAAACTTCAGGTCGGCAGGGAGTATGTATTCCTTCTCCAAAGAGCATCTGTCTATCAAGCACTTACGACTATTGCACCAATCCTTTATCTCTCGAAGCGCATAGTTAAATGCACCACGACAGATTTCCATCCACTCAATGAATTGCTGTTCTTGGGTGGCGTCTGGATAGATTCGATAGCGGTGAGTGATAGTCAGCATCCCATTAGGATAGCAGTTTTACTTGCCACAATGCAATCGTTAACTGTTAACTTAAGGAATATCGAATCCCTTAAGTTAACCTGGGGGAATCCATGTATCCTACGCCAAATTAAAAATTATGGCGTAGGTATTATAGCTCCCCCAGTCCCCCTCACTTAGATAAACTGTATGGTGATTTTTCTGTAAAGTTCTGTAAATTCATCCTTTGGGTGTATTGAATCTCTTTTGAGGCGTTTTTAAATTAAGGAGAATAAGCCTCGACCCCCGCCTATATTACACGTTGCTGACTTACTCCCATGATTTCCTACCTCCATCAACCCTCAACGGGTCATCTTTTCGACGCCAATACCTCCGATAAATTGTCTCTAGAGCCACTTTGTTTAGATGAGCGTATCCTTGGTGCGGCAAGCTGTGGCATTATCCTCAGCGATGCTTGCCAACCGGATTTGCCGATTGTCTATTGCAATCCTGCCTTCGAGAGAATCACTGGCTATTCCCGTCAAGAGGTGGTTGGACGCAATTGCCGCTTCCTGCAAGGCGCAGATACTGATCCGCAGGTGGTTGAGCAAATCCGTCAGGCTCTACGAACTGAGCAAGAGGTGAAGGTAGTCCTGAAGAATTATCATAAAGATGGAACCCCCTTTTGGAATGAGCTAGCGATCTCACCGATTCGAGATGCCGAGGGGCGGGTGATCTATTTTATTGGCGTCCAAACGGATATTACAGCCCGTAAGCAAGCTCAAGAGGAACTCCGAGTTAGTCATGCTGTATTAAAGGCGCAACAAGAGGCTGATCCGGATGGCGTTATGGTGATTGATCCCAATGGCACAATTATTAATCACAATTCTCGCTTCTGTCAAATGTGGCAAGTCTCGGATGAAGCCATGAAATCCGCCGATAATGAGCAACTTTTAGAATCTATTTTGCCCTTAATTGCTGAACCGCTAAAGCTGTTCAGTAAAGTCGAGTATATGGAGCAGAATCCTCAGCTAACGTATAAGGATGAATTTAAACTTACTGATGGGCGCATTTTTGAGCTTTACTCCGCGCCAGCCTTATCTCCTACAGGTGCATACTACGGCAGGATTTGGTCATTCCGTGACATTACCAAAAACAAACAAACTGAACAGCAATTAAAGCGACAAGCCAAGCAAGAACGGCTGTTGAGCTGTATAAATCAGCGAATTAACCAATCCTTGAATCTGGATGAAGTCCTGAATACAGCCGTAGAAGAGGTGCGAAAATTTATAAAGTGCGATCGCACTCTGATTTATCGGTTTAACCCAGATTGGACGGGAACGGTTGATGTAGAGTCAGTTGGCGGTGAGTGGATGAGAATTGTCGGCACAACCATTGAGGACAGTTTTTTTAAGAATCCTGACGTTACATCGCTTCTCTACCAAGACGGTTATATTAGAGTCATTGACGATATCTACAACGCCAATTTAAGCCCCTGTCACATTGAATTACTTGAAAATCTTCAGGTTCGGGCTAATCTAGTAGCGCCTATTTTACAAGGGAAAAAGCTCTGGGGATTGCTTGTGGTTCATCACTGTTCGGGAGCGCGAAAATGGCAGCAACAAGAAATTGAATGTGTCAGAAAACTTAGCATTCAGTTAAGTGTGGCAATTCAGCAAGCGGCATTGTTTGAGCGAGTCGCGGACGAACTCAAGGAACGTAAAGTCGCTGAAGTCGCCCTGCGAGAATCGGAAACGAAGTTGAAAAAGAAAGCCACCCAGCTTGAGAAAACCCTACGTGAACTTAAACAGACTCAACTCCAACTTGTTCAAAATGAAAAAATGTCGAGTTTGGGACAGTTAGTGGCAGGGATTGCCCATGAAATTAATAATCCAATCACATTTATATCTGGGAATATTGCCCATGCCAATAAATATGCTCAGGATTTATTGGAATTAGTCCAACTCTATGAGCAGCACTATCCTAAACCTGCATCAGAAATTGAAAGCTTAACTGAAGAAATTGATATCGACTTTCTCAGAGAAGATTTGCCCAAACTTCTCAGTTCCATGCAATTCGGGGTCAACCGTCTGCAAGCGTTAGTGGGTAGCCTAAAGAATTTCTCGCGCCTGGATGAAGCTGAAAGCAAACGCATGGATATTGAACAAGGGATGGAGAATACGCTGTTAATTTTGCAGCACCGCTTAAAGCCGGAATCCTCTAATATCCAAGTCGTCAAAGACTATGGCAAGTTGCCACCTGTGGACTGTTATCCAGGACAACTCAATCAAGTCTTTATGAATTTGCTGAATAATGCCATTGATGCTCTAAATTCCGGGGATGAACAAGCGGATAAGAATAAGAGTGCAGCATCGACAGAACTCTTTTTTCCTGATCATGCTCCCACACCGACAATATGGATTCGGACTGAATTATCGGAGCGCAATTCTGTATTGATTCACATTGCTGATAATGGTTGTGGCATTCCTGCACAAATCAAGGAACAAATTTTTGACCCATTTTTTACCACAAAACCTGTAGGAGAAGGGACAGGTTTAGGCTTGTCGATCAGCTATCAAATTGTCGTAGAAAAACATGGAGGAAATTTATCTTGTATCTCCACACCCGGATGCGGTACAGAGTTTGTGGTGGAAATTCCCTTATTGTAGGGTTAGGGTCTGCTGAATAAGTTTTGTGGTGAGGGGAGGGAACAGGGAACAGGCAACAGGCAACAGTTTCAACATCTCAACCCTTCGACTAGCTCAGGACATCGCTTCGCTCGATGTTGACCCTGAGCGAAGCGAATAATATCCGAGATGCTTCACTTCACTACACGGAGCCTGCCCTAGAAGGTCGTGAAGGGTTCCGCAGATGCTTCGTTTCGTTCCTCCGCTTCGCTCCGGACTCCACTCAGCATGACAGATTACCTCTTTGACTGCAACTTGGTATTAGTCGCCGGAGTTGTGAGATTTTACGGTTAAATTGGGGGCAAGCCTTCCTTGGGTCAACTTAACCGAATCTCATCCAAGAATTTGCTCAATCATCCGATTGGCTTGTGAGCCATACCCACCACCAAAGAGATTAAAGTGATTGATGATATGGTACAAGTTGTACAAGGTTTTGCGCTGCTTATACCCCGCATCTAACTGCCACACTTGGTTATACCCCCGATAGAACGCCGCCGGAAAGCCACCAAACAATTCTGTCATGGCAATATCCGCTTCGCGATCGCCGACATAAGTTGCCGGATCTAACAGTACAGGTTCCCCTGATGTGGTAACAGCAGCATTTCCCCCCCACAAATCCCCGTGAATCAAAGAGGGTTTGGGTTGATGATCCAACAATTCAGGAACTTTTGCCAATAATTTATCTTGTCCCGGAAAATGTCCCCCGCGACGCCGTGCTAGTTTGAATTGGTATCCTAATCGATGTTCGGCAAAGAATTCTGCCCAATCGTCCATCCAATCGTTAATTTGTGGCGTTGAACCAATGGTGTTGTTTTGATTCCAACCAAATCTTCCGTCTTTACCTTGAGGCGGAGTCGCCTGATGCATCGCCGCTAGCTGGCGTCCCATTTCTACCCAGGATTCACTATTCCCACTGCCAAATTCCAGCCACTCTAGGACAATATACGCCGAATTTCCAGCGACACCATAGACGATGGGTTGCGGAACTCGAATCGTATGGGTATCTAGCATTTGCTTTAATCCCAACGCCTCTGCTTCAAACATACTGACTTGAGAGGCTTGGTTAGTCTTGACAAAATAGGTAGCATCGTCACCGATTAACGCACAACCCTGATTAATGCAGCCGCCACTCACCGAACGGCGGTTCACGACTTCAAAGGGTTTGCCTGTGACTTTACTAATCTGGGCAGCTATTTCTGTCCACATCGTTGATATTGGTAGGTTGGCGGCAGACTTCCAACGTCAGTTTATCAGAAAGGAGGATCGACGTTGACTTCTTTTTCCTTTGAGCATTCTACCCTCTGCCCTGGAGGTTTCTACCTTTCCCAGTGATCCCTGAGACAATTATTGGCTATCTTTTGAGCAATAGTCAGAACAATTGGCAGCTTCTTCCGTTAATACCGTACATGGATTTACAGCACATTTCAGATAGGGATCATTTTTAAAATATTTACAATTTAAGCAAGGAACTTGATGTGATCCTTTGATGGGCGTTAATCGATTCCGGAATGATTTTAATACATTTGATCGTAATAAAATTAAGACCACCCAAGCCATTACCATAAAGCTTAGGGGCATCAGTAATAAGCCTCCGTTTTCCTCAAAAGATGAAGGATTGCCTTTTGGTGAATTTGTCGAAAATGGATATTGTGATGGTTGTTCTGTATTAATATTTTGCTGGGAGCTTAAATTTTGGCTCAAATGAAAATTATCAGCTTGTTTATTCTGCATGTCATCCACCTCAAGGTATTTTTTCATCTACATGAAAAGTACACTGCTCTTTATTCGGCATTTTTTGACAATTAACCGGATATAAAAATTTTCAATAGTCTGAATTGAGCAGACAATCTGCTTGTTCAGTCAAATCGGCAAGACCCCTAATTCCGCTTCCAGCTAAGTCTAGTATAGTTATAACTCAAAAATTAATCTTAAATTTCTCTCTCAAGTTGTATTATCTAGTTCTCTCTAAGGTTGTAGGCTCTAGACCTTCTTAACCAGAGTTAACCACTAGTATAAGCCGATTTACCCTCGTTCGTAACCTCTGGGGAAACTCTGCTTCCTTTAGCCATGGCATTGACAAGCGACAAATCTGCTACAGACGCAACTGCCCAGCCGGATATGATTTAACTTAAACAACGAATAGCTTCTAATAAGCCTCTGGCTTTATTCAGGGTTTCTTCGTATTCTTTCTCTGGGTTAGAATCAGCCACTAAACCAGCACCCGCTTGCACCGATACTGTATGTGTACCAGAGGGATGGGGACGAACCACCATAGTGCGAATTGCGATCGCGCTATTGAGTTGCCCTTCAAAATCATACCAGCCATAGACCCCAGAATAAGCACCCCGCCGTTCCGGTTCCAATTCGTGGATGATTTCCATCGCCCGAATTTTCGGCGCACCACTGACGGTTCCGGCGGGAAAGCAGGCTTTGAGTAACTCCCAAGCTGTTTTATTCTCAGCCAGTTCTCCCACCACGTTACTAACGATGTGCATCACATGGGAATAGCGCTCAATGACCATTAACTCATCAACGGTTACAGTTCCACTGGTACAAACCCGCCCTAAGTCATTGCGCCCCAGATCCACCAACATAACGTGTTCGGCAAGTTCTTTGGGATCGTGCAGTAAATCTTGCGCCAACGCTTCATCTTCCTGTAGTGTTTCACCTCGGCGGCGAGTTCCGGCGATGGGGCGCAGGGTGGCTTGTAATTTCCCTGTGGGTAATCGACTGGCTTTAACCATCACTTCCGGACTTGACCCAATTAATTGCCAATCGCCAAAATTAAAATACGCCATATAAGGCGAGGGATTAATCAGACGCAGGGAACGGTATAAAGCAAAGGGATCACCTTGATAGTCAGCCGAAAGCCGTTGGGAGAGAACCACTTGGAAGATATCACCCGCACGGATATAGTCTTTAGCTGTTTGGACATTGGCACAAAACTGTTCCTTTTGGGTGTTGCTGGTATAGTTTAACTGCTGCGTGGTGGTTCCTGGCGGCGTCCATTCCAAAACCGTATCCTGACCCGATAACGGGAGTTGTAGCTTGTGGACTAATGTCTTGACGCGATCGCAGGCTTGCTGATAGGCGGATTCCAAGTTCCCATTCGCCTCCCGTAAATCCGCGTAAGCGATCGCCCATATTTTCCGCTTCACCTGATCAAAAATAATCAGGTTATCCACCTGCATCCACAATCCATCCGGCAAATCTTGATCCGATGGGGAATAAACCGGAACTCGCGGTTCAATCCAGCGAATCAACTCATATCCCCAAAACCCAAATAACCCACCAATTCCCGGTGGCAATTGGGGCAATTTAACCGGATGATAAGGACTAAGACAATCCGTTAACGACTCAAACGGATTCCCCTCAAACTCCGTCACTGTACCATTGCGGTGCATCTGCGTCGTGCGATCGCCCCGTGCCACCAACACCCATAACGGATCACAGCCCAACAAACTATAGCGTCCCACATTTTCGCCCCCTTCCACCGATTCCAAGAGAAAGCTATAGGGTTGACCCGCACAGACTTTATACCAAGCCGACACCGGAGTTTCTAAATCTGCCACCCACTCTTGGTAAACAGGTACAAAATTACCCTGTTGAGACAGGGCGCAAAATTGAGAAAACTCAGGTAATATCATCGGCTTCAATTGTATGTATGAATGATGAGGAAGATGGGGGAGATGAGGAAGTGAAGGGTTGGTCAGGGCGGGTTTAGTTACATCTAGGTGAGGCAAGAAACGATAGTAGTGAAACCCGCCCCTACAAACTAAACACTTTCCCAATCACCAAATTGAAGGTTGACCAGTTCACCGAAATGAACCACCAACCTTCAAACAAATTAACAGACCTGCAACCGAGTGAAGTACCCCAACCTGCTTCACGCTCGGTTGGGGCTTCCAACCGTAGCAAAATCAGGGACGGTCTGATTCGTCTTCGAGGTTTCCCGTTTCATGGGTCCGATGCCACGTTGGGTACTTTCAGCAAATGAGAAAGTCCAGAACTCAACACCTCGACTACGCTCGGTGTTGACCCTGAGCGTAGTCGAAGGGTCAATCTGGTGATGGTCTTAATCAGCGTCAACAGACAGCCGCCCGCCTTCCGCAGGCAGTAATATTTTTACAGACGCGCCATGGCGCGTCTCTACGCTTGGTTTTCGCGGTTTATGGTTAGAGTTCTAACCGAATAATGTCTGACGACATCTTGCGCTATTCTTTTGGAGGATGCCAATAGGCAAACGGTGGTCGAGGAAAGTTAACGCGCAATGACTACACTCTATCACACTTGCATCAACCATCATGAGGATCACGCCTTACCGTGTAAACCTAGGATAGTTGCGATTAGTATAACACCTAAAAATACAGGTGTCTACTAATAACAAATGTCAAAGTAGAGGGCATTGAACCCCCTACTTTGACTCGCTATTCATCCCCACACCCATTGACGGATGGGGAACTGGAGCGAACTTTGTTAACCAGTGCAGCACCCATCAGTAACCCTCTAACAAGCTGTGCTGAATGGGTATTCTACTTGCCTGATACCTGATAATGGATCAGCGATACTAGACTTCGTAAGTCGCCTTTCCGCTGAACTTGAGGGTAACAGGTTCGGGGTTCTTACCGATCTTGCGGTCAATCTTACCGACAAAGGGACGCCCTTCGTTGACTTTCTCGGGGAAGACTCCATCTGCGGGGTGCAGATACTGGATTTCACCACTCGGATAAATCCGGTAGATCTTGTAGTCTTCAATCTTGGGTTTATATTGCGTCCGCAACTGGGTTCCTAACGCCAGACACTGCTCCTTACGAGCCAGATAGAGTAGGTTTTCCCCTTCATTCATGATCGCCGCACCACCGGTGGGCATTTCAAAGACTTGCTTTTTGGAGCTAGTCCAAGTGATCGCATATTTTTCTTCAACTTGGGCTTTGGTCAACAAGCCACCGGTGCTACCGCCAAAGAGGGGAGGTTTGCCAGATAGAGTAGGCTGTCCTGCTGCCGCGGGAGCCTCAGGAGCCTGTTCCTGTTCCTGTTCCTGCATGTTTTCTTCTTCTGCCATAACTGTCTCTCTCAATCGTGTATAAGATATAGGGCATTTAGGGAATGCTATCATTCCGTTCCGGTTTATTTTGTCACTTTGTCAAGAACTGTTACAGTTAGTAATGAATTCTTTGTCATAAGTCTTGAGTGAGTGGTGATGAAAACCAGTTCCTACGGGGAATCCAGCGCATTTGAGGAATCTGAGAACGTTTCTGGGTTAACCTCAGAGCAATACCGCCAAAAAATGCAGCGACGCAAACAGGTTCAGGAACAACGTCTGGCTCAAGCGTCAAGCGAACAAGGGTTAATTATTGTAAACACGGGGAATGGCAAGGGGAAGACGACAGCCGCCCTAGGGATGGTTTTGCGATCGCTCGGTCATGGGTATCGGGTGGCAATTATCCAGTTCATCAAGGGAGCCTGGGAACCCGCAGAGAAGGCGGCGTTTGCGCCCTGGACAGTCGTCGCCAATGGGGAAACACCTCAGTTGGAGTTTCATGCGATGGGTGAGGGGTTTACCTGGGAAACACAAGATCGGGAACGAGATATCACTAAAGCTCAAGCCGCATGGGAAAAGGCGCTGGAGTTTATCCGCAACCCAGAGTTTCGCTTGGTGCTATTGGATGAAGTGAATGTGGCGTTAAAACTGGGATATTTAAGCGTGGAGCAGGTATTGGCAGGGTTAGCAGAAAAGCCCGCCATGTCTCACGTTATTTTAACCGGACGAGGCGCACCGAAACCATTAATTGAACAGGCAGATTTAGTCACCGAAATGACACTGGTGAAGCATCCGCTGCGGGAGCAAAATGTTAAAGCGCAACCGGGAATTGAATTTTAATGGATTGCCTTACGCCCGGTTTAACGGTAACAATCTCGTCCCCAATTGTAGGGTGCGTTAGCGTAGCGTAACGCACCTTTACTTAAGCGTATTGGTTGGGTTGCCTAACTGAATAAAGGGCTAAAGCCCTTACTACAAACTACGAACCCAATTTAAGCGGTAACTTTTTGCTTAGACCACACGCCATTTTCATCTTCTTCATACTGCTGATGAATGGTTTCCCATGCGGCTTGTTCTGCCTGGATTGGGTCTTGATTCTGATCGTACACGCTATTATAGCGCTCGATAAAGGTTTTCTGAGCCGCTTCAGACAGATGCGATCGCACTTCGGGAGATAAATCGCTGGGATCATTGCATTTACCGGGACAGGGGCGAGGTAGGGTCATATCGCTGGTATGGATTTCTTCCCCACCTGCATTTTGCATTAAGAGTTGGTATTCGCCAGATTTTCCGGCGGGAACTTCTACCATCACTAGAAATTCACCCGCTTGCAGGCGTGTTTGGTAAAGCGTTGCCTTTTCTTCTGGCATTCCTAAAGCCACCAGAACCGAGACTAAACCTGCACCAGCACCACCTGCGATCGCACCACTGGCTGCGCCTAATAGGACTGCACTCAGGGGACCGGCTGACACCACAGGACCAACAAAGGGAATTAATAAAACACCCACACCCGTCAGTAAGCTTAAGAACGAACCAAATAACGATCCAAAAATTGCCCCGGTTCTGAGTCCGCCTAAGATAACATCTTTCTTACTCATAAATCCAGCAATTCGGCTTTGAGATTGAAAATTCTTACCCATCACCGAGATATGATCTGAGGGAACGCCGCGATCGACCAGGCGTCGGACTACGGTATCGACTTGATCTTGTTCTTTAAATACCGCAGAAACTGTGCGTTCGGCTCTATAATCATCAGCCATGTAAACTCTCCTATGTGTCTATCCTGATTAGTTTTGCTAAACTACCAGGTTAGGTAATCTACCCCGCCTCTTTCATCGCTCTTAGGGTGGATCATGGCAGCAGAAAATCCACGGCGATTAAAATCGCTACTACACCAACCAAGTCCGCCTACGCGGACTGAATTATAACGAGGATGGGGAACCCGGATTTAGTATTAAGCTAAGGTACATTTGAATTAGGTATTACTCGTACCCTGTTCCCTGTTCCCTTTAATAAAATTGCTGAATTCATTTCACCTCAAATTAATCGCCTGTCTGCTGATGCTAATCGATCATGTTGGACGGGTATTTTTCCCAGAAGCAACGATTATGGTGGCTCTCGGACGGTTGAGCTTCCCTCTCTTTGCTTGGCTAGCGGCACAAGGGGAAAAGTATACGTCAAATATTTGGAACTATGTCTTTAGATTAACCCTGCTGGGAGTTATTTCACAACCGATTTATTCTCATGTTTATTCCTTAATTTTCTCAGCAACACCTCCCCTGAATATCTTGTTCGTGCTGGCGGCTGGCGTGATCACGATTCGACTCTCGAAACAGGTTAATAATGGTCTGCTGAAGGCTGCGATCGTTTTATTGTTTACCACGATTGCCATAGTCGCTCGTTTCGAGGCAGGATTCTTTACGTTGCCACTCGTCTATTTAATGTCAAAGTTTAAGCCGGGACAGTTTAATTTTAAATGGTGGTTGGTTTATATAGTACCGCATATCCTTTATATCGTCATTGGGGGGAGTGTTATTGAATTGGCTGGAATTATTGCGCCCTTGTTTATTTGCCTACATAATGGGGAAGCGGGGCTAAAAACGCGATGGTTTTACTTGTTTTATCCGGTTCATCTGGGCGTGATAGCTGCAATTAAATGGTTTTAACGATGTATTGAATCAATTAAGATGCAGGATGGGTTTTGTTGGGAAAAATCAGGTCACATTTCAGTCTCTTGTAGGGGCGACCCGCTTGCATAAAGTAACACTTGTATCCACTCAATTGAATCGGGTCGCCCTTTACTCAATGATAATGAAAACCCAATTAGGGCGGAGGGCGGGTTTTGTTGTTTAGTTATTGGTGACAAGTCGTGTAAGTTCCTAAACCCGCCCCTACCGTGGCTAAATTTATGCATCAAAATTAATTTCCGTCCCCGTATATTCTGGAACCCAACCTTCTGTTGTGGTGAAATAGCGCACCGCTTTCACTCGTCGAGATGGCGTTAAATGAAACCAATGTTCCGTATTCGCCGGGACATTAATATATTCTTCCGGTTGCACGGTCAATTCAATTTGAGAACCATCGGGACGGACAAAACCAAACACCCCTTCACCGGCGACAATGTAGCGTATATCCATAGATAACCAATTGTCGGCAATTGTAGGGGCGGGTTTAGCCACTAAAACTACTTGTAACCACTAACTGAACAACAAAACCCGCCCTATCTCACCGATAACTGAACAACAAAACCCGACCTTATTCATCAGCCTTCTGATTACGGTTTAATTAAATTCCGTTCAAATTTCCGATAACGGGCAATCCGTTTCGCCCGATCTAATGGTGGATATAAAATTAACGTAG
>NZ_JBKHHI010000114.1:0-16674 GCF_046539235.1 Coleofasciculus sp. | reverse complement strand
CTGTACGGGCTTGGTAACCTGTACGGGCTTGGTAACCTGTACGGGCTTGGTAACCTGTACGGGCTTGGTAACCAAGCCCCTACTCCCCCTCACCGGAATTATGGGTATTCAACCGGACATGATATGACTTATTACTTATGATTTATTTTCGTTAACTTTTAAAAATAAAACTGTATAGGTTGCCCATAAAATTGCTAAACTACAGCCATCTTAAAAGAATCCCGAATGGAATGGTTTAAAAATGACCTCAATGAAATGTCCTAAATGTCAAGGAAGCCTGGAACCTGTAGTTTATGCTGATGTTGAAGTAGACCGATGCGCTGATTGTCATGGCATTTGGTTTGATTCTCAAGAGGCTCAAACTCTCAAGCAAATAGAGGGTTCTGAGGTTATCGATACGGGTGATCCCAAAATCGGCAGTAAATTTAATGCCATTGAAGATATTAATTGCCCGAAATGCCAAGCCAAGATGACTAAAATGGTTGACTTAAAGCAGTCTCATATTTGGTACGAAAAATGCCCAATCTGTTATGGTATCTGGTTTGATGCTGGGGAATTTAAGGATTATAAACAGGAAGATATTCAGGATATCTTCAAAGGAATCTTCAGTGGGGAACGACGCTGATCAGTGCTGATCAGCTATCGGTGCAAGTTGGGAGTCATCTGGGCAAGTTTTAGGTCATCATCTTACGATAACGAAAGTATATAGCAGTACTAAGACAGGTTAGGACATTCTTTACTGTTCCCTGTTAAGAAGTTCCCTGTTCCCTCTTGGGCTAACTGATGTCCTAACGTATCGCCCGTAGTGCTATATGTATAGGCTTTGCTGGGTTAATCTTCGAGAAGACTTAGCCTACGTTCATTAACCCAACCTACACAATTTTGGCTTAATTCGGTGCCATTGCACTAAATGTCTTCCGACTTATCAATGCTATTGCTAGGGGAAGCATCATATAAAGCATCAAGCTGGGTGCGGGCGTCTTCAACCGTCATTGATTTCATTACCAGCAATGGTTCACTTGTCGGATTCCCGGTATCATCCAACAGTTCGGGATGGGGTACACGAGTATTGCTAGAACTAGACGAGGCAAATGAAGCCTTTCCCGCAGGTGCGTAATGCCGTTGAGCATCTATACCCAAGTTCAGCAAACTGCGAATCAAATTCCTGATCGCGAGAAATGCAATAACGGTAAAGGCAATTATGTAGAGTAGGTGTAACATGGCATCATCCTCCAGACTAAACCGTTGATCTGTTAATCGATTATCTTAGGGTGGTCTTTGAAATTACGTTTTTATCTGTAATCCGTTTAGCTTATCAAACCTGGGCAGAAATTTGATCACTCTCTCGGCTCAATATTGACATTTCCGGAAACCTCTGACTCGGATTCTGCCGATTTCAATGAGCGCCAGCGCATCCCGACTTGCCAACATTCGTTGACTAACCGATGCCATGGCACTAATGTAGCGGGTTCAATCCCCACTTGACCATCTGTCGCTTGAAACAATGTTACCGCCGCATTCACTTCCCGTTGGGCGGTTTTGACTCTATCGAGTAAATCCCTCTGCTGCTGTCGGCTTAAAAAGCTGATCTCCTCGGATTCTAGTAACGAACGCGATCGCGAAAACCAATATCGAAAATCCTCTAAGAGGGGTTGCAGTATCGACTTGAGCAGGTCTTGCTCGTGGGGCTGAGACTGAGGCATGAATCTTAAGTGCTAATTCATCTGTAAATTTATCTTAACGCTAGTTACAATTCTTTACAATAGGCAATTAACTCGGCAACCTGCATTGAATCAAGAAGGTGAGTATCATGGAATGGAGAAAAGGAACCAGGGAAACCGTAGAACTGCTTTCAACCTCAACTCAATGGCACAGTCACCCATGTCCAACCTAGAAGCCCCCCAAAAACCCGAAAAAATCCATTTGCCTCGAACCAGTGAATCCGAGAGGCTGAAAAAAATCCGTCATACCGTCTCTCACGTCATGGCAATGGCGGTGCAGAAGCTGTTTCCGGGGACACAGGTGACAATTGGTCCGTGGATTGAGAATGGCTTTTATTACGACTTCGCCAAACCAGAACCCTTTACCGAGCAAGACTTAAAAGCCATCAAAAAAGAGATGGTGAAAATCCTCAAGCGCAAATTACCCCTAATTCGGGAACAAGTCAGTCGTGAGGAAGCCGAACGCCGGATCAAAGAACTCGGAGAACCCTACAAACTGGAAATCCTCCAGGATTTAGAAGACCCAATCACCATTTATCATCTCGGAGAAGATTGGTGGGACTTGTGCGCCGGACCCCATGTAGAAACCACAGCAGACATTCATCCCAAAGCAATTGACTTAGAAAGTGTCGCTGGCGCATACTGGCGCGGCGATGCAAGCAAGGCGCAACTCCAGCGAATTTACGGCACCGCCTGGGAGACGCCGGAACAACTAACTGAATATAAGCGGCGCAAACAAGAAGCCCTCAAGCGTGATCATCGCAAACTAGGCAAAGACCTGGGACTGTTTATTTTATCCGACCCCGTAGGACCCGGTTTGCCCTTGTGGACACCCAAAGGGACAATCCTGCGGAGTACCTTAGAAGACTTCCTCAAACAGGAGCAAATTAAACGCGGGTATCAGCCTGTAGTCACCCCGCATATTGGTCGCGTGGAGTTGTTTAAGACTTCGGGACATTGGCAGAAATATAAAGAAGACTTGTTCCCAATGATGGGTGAGTCAGAAGCCGAGGGCTTTGTCCTGAAAGCAATGAACTGCCCGTTTCATGTGCAAATCTATAAGCATGAACTGCGTTCCTACCGAGATTTGCCCATGCGCCTCGCGGAGTTTGGCACTGTGTATCGGTATGAACAATCCGGAGAACTGGGCGGATTAACGCGAGTTCGCGGCTTTACCCAAGATGATGCTCATCTGTTTGTCACCCCCGAACAACTGGATGATGAGTTCTTGCGGGTGGTTGATTTAACCCTATCCGTGTTTAACACTCTAGGGCTACAAGATTTTAAAGCCCGTTTGAGTTTCCGTGACCCCAGCCAAGACAAATATATTGGGTCAGATGAGGCGTGGAATAAGGCAGAAAACGCCATTCGTCGGGCAGTCGAAACCTTGGGAATGGGTCATTTTGAAGGGATTGGCGAAGCGGCGTTTTATGGTCCAAAGCTGGATTTCATGTTCCATGATGCCCTCGATCGCGAATGGCAATTAGGGACGGTACAGGTGGACTATAACCTGCCCGAGCGATTTAACTTAGAGTATGTGGCAGAAGATGGCACACGCCAGCGTCCCGTGATGATTCACCGTGCGCCCTTTGGCTCATTGGAGAGGCTGATTGGGATTTTGATTGAGGAGTACGCCGGAGACTTCCCTTTCTGGTTAGCCCCCGTGCAAGCGCGACTGTTACCCGTGAGTGATGAACAGTTACCCTTTGCCAAGGAAGTGGCACAGAAGATGCGCCTAGTGGGAGTTCGAGTGGAAGTCGATACCAGTGGCGATCGCTTACCGAAGATGATTCGCAATGGCGAGAAGGCAAAAATCCCGGTGATGGCGGTTGTCGGGGCGAAGGAGGTTGAGTCTGATAGTCTGAGTGTCCGAATTCGCGAGGCGGGGAAGCAATCCCAAGACTTAGGCGCGATTCCCGTGGCGCAGGTATTGGAACGCATGGAGAGTGCGATCGCTAACCGCCAGAATTTTTAGGTGAGGTTGTTATCACCCTCCTTTGTGATTGTAGAGAAGTAGCATGCTACGTCTCTACAAGGTTTGGATATCTGGAAAAAATAGATCCGAATGCCTAATCATGTTGTAATTGTCTAACCCCATTCATCGATAACGGTTTATAGAGACTACATAAAGCAGCTTTTCGCTTTTCCAAAAGTTTAGCTACCCCATCGATAATAATGTTCACTAGATCAGTATCACAACAGGCTAAAAATTCTTCCGACGTTATTTTTCCTTGAAAAAACTCCTGGGTATCGTGCCACATCTGGCAAATCCCATCAAATCCAATGTACTGAACCACAAAGCTCGTCAGGGGAGAGGTTTGAAAATCAAACGAAATGCTTTGAGCGCGTCCCGCCTCCAATAATTTCCACACTTCCCGTTCTAGAAGCGTTTTCGGGCGATGCGGATTAATCAGTGTGGGAAAATAATCGCCCAAATCACCGATTGAACTGGGTTCATCCCCAAAGTTTCCCATCATAACGCTTAAGGGAACATCTGAACCTAAACGTAAGGATAAGGCTTCTAAAATAGCATTTGCCACCAATTTACTGTCTAAATAGAGCCGCGCTACTTCTAAATTGCGGCGAGCTTGCTCGACAAACTGGAGATAAATTAAATCATTCGGTTCGCCTCGGAATTGTCTGAAAATCAGTTCGGCGTTCAGGAATTTCATGAAAACTGCCATTTTTTGGATGGCAACTCGATAATCCCTAACGGTATACGACTCTGACTTTTTCAACCTATGATTCGTTTCCGGTAATAACTTCCAGGTGTTGGATAAGAAAACCGCCGAACTCGGATGAGCAAATCCACCCACATCTCGGTTCGCTAGCCGCACTGAACGCTTCACGGTTTCTAGGAGTTCAGCACTTGTTAAGTTAAGATTAAATCGCTGATTGATCGATTTCAAACACTGATATAATTCTTCACTAGGGCTTAACCCAAAATCGGATTGAGTGCGGAAGGGAATAGTCGCTTCGATACAAGCTACAACCTGAACAATCAACGCTGGCGTCAGCAAAGGCTCTAATAGTTTAGCTGCAACAATCGCACTTAAAAACTCATTTTGTCCGGTAAAGGGAAATAGTTCCTCTCCTGGCGCAACCTTAAACAGGGTGGCGACTAGCTCAAACAGGGTATCCTGTTCACCTGGATTATCGGTGCGGACAAAAAACTTCCCTCTCTCCTCTTCAATAAAAGGAGCAAGATAAGGCGTCAGGTTAAACGGAATACTCCCATCAACTTGCACGTAGATAATATCGTGAAATAAAGCCGCCAGAACTTCAATGGCGTCCGTAGAGCCGCCCACCTCTAAAATATGTTCGATAGAATGAAAATAGCGCCAGGGACCCATCATCGTTTGTACGATGATTTTGGCAAGATTCGCAAGCTGAGATTGGGAAACGTTAACATCGAGCTGATCGGTTGCCCAGATGAGCTTGTCTAAACATTTCTGATGATTATTATCAAAGTTCATAATGTAAGCTTAACTCATTGGAATTTTAAAAGTGCTATTATAACTATATACAGCTTAAACAGCTATTTGCCAGGAAAAGAAAGGCAAAGTAGGAACGTTTGGGTTGTTGGCTCTTCGCTGCGCTCCATGACATGGTTTTGCTCCTTTGGTTTTGCTCCTTCGTTGGCTAGTTAGGCATGGTTTTGAATTCAGTCTCTTATTTCTCCATTCAAAGGCTTTACCACCGAGAAATCTAACTTGGGATGAGCAGCTTTCAACGAAATAAGAGGTTTTTCGGATTGTCGTTGCCATGATGTGGTATAATTAGCTTTATTTTAAATTGTGAATGATTTTTCGCTGATTTTACCTCAGCTAGATGTTTGATTGGATATGCGCCAATTGGCTGAGTTTCTCAAAAGAGAATTTTAAATTGGTGGTAGTGAAAGGTAGAAGCGGTAACTTTTTCTGATTTCCTCTCTGGGAAAAGATTACCTATTTTCCTCTCCTCTGCCTTAAAGGAGTGGGAGAGCACAGCAGCGGAGGAAAGGAAGACATTTAATTTGTATCTCGTATTATTTGATACATTTTTTTATTTAATTTCTATTATAGACCAAGGTTTATGAACTTAGCTTCTATGAGCGATCGCCCTCCCGTGAATGCATCTACCTTAACCTCTATCCTTTGGCAAGCCCAGCAGGAACTGTTACCGCCTAGTCAATTCTATCGTCTCTGCCAACATGCCCGTCAGGAATTGGGTCAGACCCGATTATACTTTTATACTCCTGATTCAACATTCATTGATTTAAACAACGGAATTGGAGCGCGGGGAATTAGACTATTTCTCGACCATTTAGCCCAATATGTACGGGGGACTGTTCAGGAAGGCGATCGCACAATATTCTCCCTCAAACGAGTCAGAATCCGGCTAAAACACAAGACCAAAAGGATAATTCTGATCAAAAAAGAAGCAGAGTATTGCCCGTCTCCCCTGTTTACCCAAGCCATGAAAATTGAAGTAGAAATAGCTGGAGCGGGAATGATTGGTCGGGTGGCTCGTCTGAGGATAAAGGACAAAGATTTTGCCTTTAAAGCGTTTTTTGATCCCGACTTTGTGTGGCAGCACGGACCTTGGGCAGAAATTCCCATCGGGATTCGCTTAAAATATTGTCAGGTGACTAAAGATGTGCCAGAATTTTTGTTTTCTGGTCTGGATTGGGCGGTATGGGAATGGATTTATCCCCACAGTCATCCCCAATCCCGAAAACAGGGGATTACATACCAGCAGTTTGCTCAAACAGAAGGACTGACGAAACTGAATCCCTTAAATCGAAATAACTATAATCCCCATAATATACGACTTGATCCAGGCGGAATTCAGAAAGCCTATTGGGGAAGACGATTTCAGGATTTTTTCCGCAGCCTTCTGTTTTATGCGCGGAAAGTTCGCCGAGAAGGATGGAAGTCCCTGACGCCATACCTAAAACCGGAAAAACTCCGCTATTTATGGGTGCGATTGGTTTCACTGATCATAAGTGGGGGGGAGTCCGAGGTCGGTATCGTCGATAATGAATTGGCAGACTGTATTGACAAGGAAAAGCAATGTCAAACACCGTAAATTATCATAAGCGGAGTCGTTATTTCTTAATATAAATTAGCGATTGACCTGCTCTAAAAGTTGGAGTAAGATTATTTTTTTGCTCAAGGGATAGATAAGACTTTATTCCTAGCCATAATGCTATACCCGACGAAAAATCCGGCATCTAGCAAGGACATTCTTTATGCAGCCAGAACAGCTACAGCAAATAAAAGGCTACTACCTTGAGGCTGCCGAAGCACACCTGCAACTCATTGAGCAGCATTTGCTGCATCTGCGAAGCACGCTCAAAGAGCCAGACCAAGTGAATGAACTCTGCCACGCGACTCGTTGTGGTATCGTGGGGGGGGCTAACCTGCTGCCAATTAGTCAGCTTCATATCCAAGGGATTCATCAAGCAGGTTTATGCTTGGTGGATTGTGTTAATTTGATTCGACAGCAGGGTTCACTCAAGGTTGACCAGAGGTTGCAGGCATTTTTAATGCAAGTGTTTTACGCCTTGAAAAAATTAATTGATGGGATGAAGGAACCCTCTAGCTTAACCGACGAGCAGGTAACGCACATTATTGCCACAACTGAGTCAATCAGGGAGCAACTCAAGGATCACCTCAAAGGGTTAATTCAGCGATCGCGTCACCAGTCGTCTGCTAACCTGGACACAGAGTCAGCTCAGGAAACTGAGGCGCTCTCTATTGATGATTTGCAATCTTTAATCGATGAACTCTTGCAGGATAGTTAAATCCGTGAGTCTAAATAAACTTAACGATATTAAGTTGTGTAAACGCCCCTCCACCCCTGATCAATGATCAAGGACAAAGGACAAATGACAAATGACGATCCGATCACTTTTTGTAATAGATTCGTAAATGCCCTTCCACTCAAAGATTATCCAATGCTATGATTGTCGGTTGAAGCCTAAACCATTACCTCTTCATTTGGGAATGCATCTTCATTTTTAAGCGAGCCAAACGCAGCAGACGAGGCGCTATGGAAACAGTAGGCGTGTTAATCTCAGGTTGCATTTTACACTTGTCCGGTTACAACTCTAGTCGGTGACGATTCAGAGGCGCAAGCCAAACGGCTGAGTGGAAAACTGATGCTGCGATCGCGAGATCACATAATCCTACCCTTTAATCACGAGGCTAAGGTTTCACTTGTCCCTACTTTTCTGAATAGGAATCAGCCCACATGAGTACAGTTTTACTAGTTGAAGACAACGCCAGTCAGATGGATCTGATCGAGAACTATCTGCACGAAGGGGGTCACACCGTTATCCGAGTGTCTAAGCCCAAAGAGGCGGTGACTCACGCAACCAACAAAAAACCCGATGTGATTATTACAGATGTTGTCATGCCAGGAATGAGTGGTTTTGAGTTGTGTCGAAAACTTAAAGGTCATCCGGCAACAGCTAACATTCCTATTATAATTTGTTCCTCTAAAAATCAAGAAATTGACCGTCTTTGGGGCATGAAACAGGGAGCTAAAGCTTATTTAACGAAGCCTTTTTCCCAAGAGCAACTCAATCGTGCGGTTAAATTGGCAATGGCATAATTTTAGTTTGGCGTAAGACTCCGATGGGTGCATCCCATTTTAGGCGACAGGTGTCACAGGGAACAGGGAACAGGAATTGAAAAATTCTTAAATCACCTATTTACTATCGGTAGGTAAACGGCTACGTCAATAAATATAAAGATATTGTAAAATTTAATTAGAGTTATTTTTTTCAAATGTTGATTACCCTGTTTAAAAGCAAGTTGCATCGGGTAAAAGTAACCGATGCCTGCCTGCACTATGATGGCTCAATTACCATTGATGAGGAACTCCTAAAAGCGGCAAATATTTTGCCTTACGAAAAAGTACAGGTTGTCAATGTTAATAATGGCTCTCGTCTGGAAACCTACACCATTCCTGGGGAATGGGGAAGTCGTGTCATCTGCTTGAATGGTCCGGCGGCTCGTCTGAACGCTGTGGGAGACAACGTGATTGTAATTGCTTACGCTCAGATGACACCAGAAGAAGCGCTTCTACATCATCCCAAAGTCGTCAAAGTGGATGAATCCAACAATCCATTATAGTTTTTTTTACCACACCTGGGTATTATGGGTATGATGACAGATTGGGTATTATGACAGATAAAGATTCGGAATCAGTCAAAGTATGGTGCAGTGAAATCACAGCAGCCTATACCTTAGAACAACGAAAACGCTGGTACAGTGATGTCGCCAATATCTATCATCAAGCCCGACCACGCTATCCTAAAACCCTAATCCATCGCGCTGTTGAGTTAGCTCGACTTCCCGCTCAAGCTACCATTCTAGAAATAGGATGTGGTCCAGGAATTGCTACTGTCGAATTTGCTGAATTAGGCTTCTCCATGGTTTGCTTAGAGCCAAGCCCAGCCGCGTGTAAACTCGCCAAAAGCAACTGTTCAGCCTATCCCAATGTGGAGATTATCAATACAACCTTTGAAGAATGGCAGCTAGAACCTGGGCGATTCAACGCTATTCTTGCCGCGACTTCTATGCATTGGGTTTCACCCGAAATTAGGGTGAAAAAATCGGCTCAGGCTTTGCCAGACAATGGGTCTATAATTATGTTGTGGAATACACCGCCGCACCCCAATGATGAAATTTGTCATCAATTAGATGAAGTTTATCAAACTCAAGCACCATCTATTCCCAAATTTGCCAGATATGGCTCTATAGAAACCCATGAAGCAAACCTAAAAGAAATTGAACAAGATTTTATTAACTCAGGTTTATTCCAGAATTTTTTGTCAGAACAGTTAGTTTGTCATACGACTCATAGTATTGATGAGTATTTGACACTTTTGAGGACAATATCACCCTACATAAAGTTAGAGTCGCTGCAACGAGCGTCCTTATTTTCCGGTTTGAGAGAAGTATTAGAGAGAACCTGTACAGGAAGGATCAAAACGTCCTATCTTTCCGCTTTGCAAATTGCCCATGTCAATCACTGGTAAGTGGGTGGACACAATTAAAGTTAACGGTTGAGATTAGGGAACAGGGAATGGGGAACAGGGAACAGTAAGGGTTTGAGGGTTATTTACACAACTTAATACAGTACCGTTTTCTTTTGTCCGACTACTTATTCGCTTAATTTGGGTTAACTACACCCTTTCATTGACCGACTACCATTGGGCATAGTCGCTCCACAAAAATTCGTGAGATAGACATTCGCGGTATTAATCTTAGCTTTGCGTAAATTGGCGTTAACTAAGTTTGTGCTAATTAGCGACGCATTACTTAAATTAGCCCCTTTCAAGTTGGCACTATTGAAGTTTGTCCCATTCAAATTAGCGCCATCTAGAGAAGCACCACTCAAATCCGCTTCGGCTAAATTGGCATTACTCAAATTCGCACTATCTAATATAGCTTCCTTGAGGTTAGCACCGCTTAAGTCTGCACCATTGAGATCAATCTTACTCAAGTCACAGCCAGCGCAATCTCTCGCTTTGGCTATCCTTGCCTGCATTTCGGCGCTAGTCTCTTCGACAGTCACGCCCATACAGGCAGACGTACTAACAAGTAATAGTGGAATAATTAGGTTTAGGGGTTTCATATCACGTCAGGTTTTTAAGGTTCTACCACTTAAAATTTGATCTGGGCGGGTTGAGTTGCATCTGTGGTTTATTAAATTCTAAGTTACAATAGAAATTTATGCATTTAAACGATAATAATATCGAAACATTTTGAATTGACGTAGGGGTTTGGTCTCCAAACCCTCCAAACCCTCCAAACCCTCCAAACCCTCCAAACCCTCCAAACCCTCAACCCTGATTTCCCAACCCCGCCGTAGGGATGTAGATAAGGATTTGGAAACCAAATCCCTACAGAAATGATTACCATTTTGATGGGTTATTTGGATGTAATTGATCATTTTCCCAACGCCATGGATTGTCAATTATATATTGCCTCAAAATGTTGAGCGTTTTTTCATTACGGATAATATGCTCATAATAGTTCCGTTGCCAAAACCTAGTTCCCATTGAACCTCGTTTTTGATTGATTAATTTAGTCGTTTGATATTTGAAATAAGCGATGATTTTTCCAAGTTGTGTTTTTTGCACAAAAAATGGATTAGGGGGTTTGGAAACCAAACCCGTACAAGAATTGGGGGAATTGGGAGGATTGGGGGGTTTGGAAACCAAACCCGTACAGATGATGCCGTGAAAGTGATTAGGCATAATAACGGCAGCATCAATTTCTAGGTTGTCAAAATGATGGGGCAGATAGTTCCAAACCTGATCAGTGATTTCGCCATATTCATTGAGTTGCAGCCTTTGATTCGTGATAGTGCCAAGTAAACATTCACGGTTTTGAACACAGATTGTCACAAAATAAGCCCCCGCCTGATTATAGTCATAGGATTTCAGGCGAATTGAACGTCGATGATGAATTTGAGGATTATATGTTTTAACCATCCCACTTGCCCTTACCGACCTACTAATTTATCCCGCAGATGCTTAATTTTATCGCGATATTGGGCAGCTTCCTCAAATTCCAGATTCTTCGCCGCATCCTTCATCTGAGTTTCTAATTGACTAATTAACTCAGGAATCTGTTCTAAGGGTAAATCCTCTACTTGTTCAGAAACCTTTGCCAACTGTTGATGATTCAACCGTCGCGATACATCCAAGAATGCCAAAATCGCATTACTGGATTTTTTGACAATCGGTTGGGGGGTAATCCCATGCATTCGGTTATATGCCAATTGAATTCCCCGACGCCGTTCTGTCTCATCAATTGCTTTTGCCATGCTATCGGTGAGATTATCAGCATAGAGAATCGCTTGTCCCCGAACATGACGCGCCGCCCGACCAATGGTTTGAATCAAGGAACGTGCTGCCCGGAGGAATCCTTCTTTATCGGCATCTAAAATAGCCACCAGAGAGACTTCCGGCAAATCTAATCCCTCACGTAATAAATTCACACCAATGAGTACATCAAAAGCCCCCTCCCGCAATGATTGCAAAATTTCAATCCGTTCAATTGAATTAATTTCCGAATGCAAGTAGCGCACGCGAATGCCGCGATCCTGTAAATATTCGGTTAAATCTTCCGCCATGCGCTTGGTTAAGGTTGTTACCAGTACCCGTTCTTTTTTGGATGCGCGTTCCTGAATTTCCGCGAATAAATCATCCACTTGACCTTCGGTGGGACGGACAAAAATTTCTGGGTCAACCACCCCGGTGGGACGAATCACTTGTTCCACAACTTGGTCTTGGGACTGTTCAATTTCCCAATCTCCAGGAGTAGCGGAAACAAAGATACATTGGTTAACTTTTGTCCAAAATTCTTCGGCTTTCAGGGGACGATTATCTGCTGCACTGGGTAAGCGAAACCCATGGTCAATTAACACCCGTTTCCGGGCTTGGTCGCCGTTATACATCCCCCGAATTTGCGGGACAGTGACGTGAGATTCATCCACGACTAATAACCAATCGTCGGGGAAATAATCAATTAAACATTCTGGGGGTTCACCCGCCCTGCGTCCAGCGAGGTGACGGGAATAGTTTTCCACACCATTACAATATCCCACTTCACGCAAGAGTTCTAGATCATAGCGGGTGCGTTGGTCTAAGCGTTGGGCTTCAAGTAATTTGCCAGCCTGTTGTAATGTGGTGATTTGTTCCTGGAGTTCTGTTTCAATGGCGTTACAGGCTTCCTCTAATCGTTCATCGGGGGTAACAAAGTGACGGGCGGGGTAGATATTGAGGGCGTTGAGACTTTGGATAATTCCACCAGTTACCGGGTCAACATAGCGGATTGCATCAATCTCATCACCAAAGAATTCGACGCGAATAATTCTATCTTCATAAGCCGGACCAATTTCGAGTACATCTCCCTTGACTCGGAACCGTCCCCGCCCCATTTCTATATCATTGCGGGAATATTGTACGGAGGCTAAATCGCGCAGGAGTTGACGCTGATTTAATTCTGTACCCACTCGTAGGGGAATCGCGGCTTTGAGGTATTCTGAGGGGATACCCAAGCCATAGATACAGCTAATCGATGCTACCACAATCACATCTCGCCTCTCAAAGAGCGATCGCGTGGCGGAATGGCGCAGCATATCGATTTCATCGTTAATCGCGGCGCTTTTTTCGATATAGGTATCACTGACGGGAATATAGGCTTCTGGTTGGTAGTAGTCGTAGTAGGAGACAAAATACTCCACCGCATTCTGGGGAAAGAAGTCCCGCAATTCGTTACAGAGTTGGGCGGCTAAGGTTTTATTGTGCGCCAGTACCAGAGTGGGTTTACCCATCTGTTCGATGACTCTGGCTACGGTATGGGTTTTACCCGTTCCCGTCGCGCCGAGGAGGGTTTGGAAACGGTTACCCGCTTGCAGAGACGTTGTTAGGCGGGAAATGGCTTGGGGTTGGTCGCCCTTGGCTTCAAAGGGGGCTTGCAGATCAAAGGGTATCATTGGTCATTTGTCCTTTGTCATTTGTCCTTTGTCATTTGTCCTTTGTCCTTTGTCAGGAAACAGGAAATTCATCATTCATCGTGCCTGCTTTGGTTTAGGGTAAAAGGAATAACGATTAACTTTTACAATGAACCGACTGCAAAAAGCCATTACAATTTTCGGCATAACTGCCACGGTGAATGCCTGGGGTATCATTCCCTCTATCTGCGACAACGGGACACTCTTTAGTATAGCTACTGCTAGAGCGGGACAAAATGGGGAACAGGGGGTTCGGGTCAAGCCTCAATCTAGAGAGGTTCAAGTTTCTCCCTCAGAATCAGTTGTCCCCAATCAACTCACTCAGTCGGACTCTGCGCCAAGAATGAGCCGTCCTTTGACGGATGAACTTGATGTCAGCCTTTTAGCTAAAACCGTTGCTAATTTTATTCAAGCCGAACGCTATCAAACGGAATCCGAAATGCAATTCAGTTTTGAGGCACAGGGTTTTATCGGTCAATTTTCGGTGTTGATTAAAACCATTGCCCAATCTCCTCAGCAGTTTCGCACCGAAATTTCTACACCTGAGTCAGGCGGATTTGCCCAACCGACTTATATTCTGGTTTCTGATGGTGATCAGGTATGGATTTATAACCCGGAATTAAAGCAATACACAGTCATGGATTATCAAGATTTTAATCAGTCGAATGATAACTTTTTTATTGGGTTTTCTTCAATGCTTTTTCTAGAAATGTCTGCTCCTTTTAGGCAAGCCTTTGCTGACGGTATAGTGACGCCAGAGGGAGTGATTGATCAGCTTGAATCGGTTTTTAAGGCGGAAGATGATATGCCGTTGCAGGGTAATATTCTAAATTTAGAGGGACAAGACTACTATGCCTATCGCTATAAGGATCGCCAAGCCGGATTTACGTTCACATTTTTGGTGGAACCGAATACAGCCGCAGTTGATCAGCTCCAAATTAGTGGGAAAGCGGACGGAATGGATATCAAGATGACCGAAGACATTATTCGCCGTGTGCCATCTCCTATTGTTTCTGCTGATACTTTTACCTTTTATCCGCCAGCCGGGGTTACTCAGGTGGAGTCTATGGAAATTGACATTTTCTAGGAAATAGCTGAGGATTAATAATAGCTTGAATTTGACTGGTTTGACTTGTTTGCTTCAAGTTGTAGTGCATTACCATTTAACTGGAGATGACCTTGATTAATAGACCCCTGAGAATTATCGCGATCGCGCTTTTTTCGACGCTGCTGATGTTCGTGTACGGCTGTCAGCCAGCGGACAATGTGACGGAGGAACCTGTGACCGAACCCCAAGAAGAAGTCACGGAACAACAAGCTAGCACCGCCACAGCTATAATCAGTAGCACTACTGATCCCTCAGAAGTCCTGGGAGAGGCTGAGTTTACCAACACGGCGGACGGTATGTTGATTGAAGTGACGATGACAAATGCTCCACCTGGAGAACGGGCTTTCCACATTCATGAATCGGGTAGTTGTGCGGATCAAGGGAATGCGGCTGGTGGTCATTTTAATCCCGATAATGTCGAACATGGATTAATTACTGAAGATGGGTTTGAAAATGCTCATGCGGGAGATTTAGGCAATATTACGATTGCGGAAGATGGTACGGGAACAAAAAGTCTAACGGTTGAGCGACTCACATTTACGGAAGGGAAATATGCCATTGGGAATCGGTCAGTGATTCTTCATGAAAAGCCCGATGATTTTGGTCAGCCGACGGGTAATGCTGGTGGACGAGTTGGCTGTGGAATTATTGAAGTGACTAAAACGTAGGCAGAGCATTCTAGTTGGTGGTCATAAAAATAGCGATCGCACTGTCATCGAAAACCCTTGACTTTTAATTATAATCAGTATAATGATAACTGAACCATGATGAACCCAGAGAAAGTAGATAGGCAACTCACTAATGAAAACCACAGATATTGAACAAGCAGTCTTAAATCGCTTGCGTATACTACCCATTGAGAAGCAGCAAGAAGTCCTCGATTTTGTCGAATTTATTGGGCAAAAATTGGGAAAGCAAACACCCGATTCTAGTTCATCGGTTAAACTCCAACAAGAACACCCATCTCTGAGTGAAATCGCCAAACTACCCATTGCAGAACGCCATCAAATTCTAGCTTCCTTCATTCCCGCTACAGCCAATGATTTTTTAACTGATCCCGATTTAACAGAGTTTTCCGTTCTAGATGGGGAAGATTGGGAGAGTGAGTATGACTAATCCTAAAAGAGGTGAGGTTTGGTTAGTGCAACTTGATCCAACTAGAGGTCAAGAAATACAAAAAACACGACCAGCCGTAGTCATTAGCGCTGACGTTTTGGGTGCTATTCCTATGAGAATTATTGTTCCCATAGCAAAATGGCAGCAAAAATTCGCAAGTCGTCCTTTTATGGTTCCTATCGTTAGAAACGCGGAAAATGGACTTAATGTTAATTCAGCCGGAAATGTTTTACAAGTCCGTAGTGTAACAACCGAGAGGTTTGTGCAGTGTTTGGGAAAAGTTTCCCCCCAAGTCCTTCAAGAATTACTAGCTGGTTTAATTATTTGCATTGACTATACATTAGACAATATTAATCCCTAATACCTATCTCTATCACAAAACTTATTTAACAAATCTAACTTAGTAATAGTAAGGATTATCGGGTTCAGGAACTTTTTCAATCTCATTCGCGTCAATCACCAATTGTCGTTTATCTTGTAATGTTTCTGTCATCATTTTTCCTTTAACTTGTATCCAGGTATCTGGTTGATAAGCGTTACGATTTCCCGGAAGTTTCACGGGTAAACTGACTGGATAAGCATCCGCTGCACAGCAGGTAATTACAAAGCGAGTTACTAATAAATAATTCGAGGATAGGTTTTGGGGATAAACCACAAACCCTTTAACATTAACCGCTTGACCCGCATATTCATCAGGTTCAGGATAAACACTTAGAGTGCGAATCCATTCAATTAGCGATCGCGCTTCGGGTTTGCTGAGGCTGCGAAAGGATTGGGGCTGGGTGCGGGTGGCGGTTAAGGATTCCATGACACCCCGTTGAATCGCTATCTGGCTGGTAAAGACTTTGGGTTCGACTAATAACCCTAAAATCGCCGTGGCTATTAGCAATCCTGTACTCCAACCCGGTGGAAACCAGCTAATATGTTGCATCATCGGCATCGTTTTGGGATTTCGGGGTGGTAATTGACCGATGACTTGAATGGCTTTTAACACCGCCAGCACTAGCAGAAGTATCCCAGTTCCTAGAACTAAGGCAAAGTAATTCGGGTGAATGAGTAACTGTAATTTGCCACTGACCCAGTATTGAATCAACAAAATACCCCAGATGCCTAGGGTGATAATATCGAGGATGGGTAGTAAAAGATTTGGTTTTTTTATCATTGGTCATTGGTCATTGGTCATTGGTCATTGGTCATTGGTCATTGGTC